>NZ_JBUDSW010000283.1:0-4282 GCF_054921475.1 Desulfobaculum sp.
CCAATCCGCAGGAAAAGGGCCTCCCACGCGGTGATGGACGTCAGCGGCATGGCTACGGCGTCGGCGGCGCTCAGACTGACCGGAGCGTGCGCGGCGATCCGTTCGTCCACGAGGTGGTATTCGCTGTTGCACCCGGGCCGCGTGATGTCGCCCGCGTAGAACACCCGGTCGCCCGGGACAAAGTCCCGAACCTCACTCCCCACGGCCTCCACAGTGCCAACGGCGTCCCAGCCAAGGACCTTGTTGCCCTCCATGCGCTGGCGGACCTTGGTATCCACAGGATTCATACCTATGGCCACAACCCGCACCACAATATCGCGCGCGCCGGGGGACGGCTTCTCCTGCTCCACAATGCGAAACGCTGCTTCATCTTTGGCGGGCATGCCGCCGCTTGCCTGTATTGTCTTCATGATGTCTGCTCCTTGCAGGTTGGTCGTCCTTATGCTTGTGTGACCTACGGTATCAACAGCTGACATTTCAGCAAGAGCGAACATAAACGACCCATAGTATACTCGGCGGCACCATGAAGAAGAAACATGAATTCAGCGGCTGTCACCAAGGCTGCCCCGTTGAGGCAACGCTGGAAGTCATCGGCGGCAAGTGGAAAGGCATCATTCTGTATCACCTCATGGCGGCAGACGGGCCCATCCGCTTCAACGCCCTGCAGCGGGAACTGCCACAGGTCACCCGGCGCATGCTCACCCGCCAACTCCGCGAGATGGAGGCCGACGGCATCATCCTGCGCACCGCCTATCCGGAAGTTCCTCCACGTGTGGAATATTCCCTGACGCCCAAGGGCGACACCCTTGCGCCCATCATTAATGCTCTGCGGGACTGGGGCGAAAAACACACCCTGCGCCCCGACGGAACACGGGCCTAGCCCGCCCCTCGCCACGGCCCCGTTGCTCCACAGCCCACCGCCCGCAGCGCCCCAGCCTGTGCGCAATGAAAAAAGGGCGGCCGTCATAGACAGCCGCCCCGGTGGTGGTATGTATCTAAGGCGCATCCCCGCGCCAAGGCTTAGCCAGCCGCCTGCGCCCTCTTGTGCAGCGAGGCGCTGACGTCCTTGAGGTTATCCATAATGCCGGACAGCGTGGACACAGCGCCATTGGAGCCCTGAACGTCCTGCTCTGCCTGCCGGACCAATTCTTCCATATTGTGCAGGGCAGCGGCCACCTGCTCCGTTGCCGAAGCCTGCGCCTCTGCGGCCTGCGAAATGCGCGAGGAGCGCTCGTACGCCATCTGTACATCCTGCGCGATGGCGACAAGGTCCTCCCCGGACTTCTCCGAAAGCTCTGCCGTCTGGGTGATTTCCGCGGCGATATCCGACATGGCGCGGGCATTGTCCTGCGCGGACTGCTGGATGCCGTGGATGGTCTGGCCGACCTCCTTGGTGGCGAGCATGGTCTTCTCCGCCAGCTTGCGGACTTCGTCCGCGACAACGGCGAATCCACGCCCGGCCTCGCCAGCACGGGCGGCCTCAATTGCGGCATTGAGGGCCAGCAGGTTCGTCTGGTCCGCAATGTCGGAAATCACGTTCATCACTTCGTTAATGGACTCCGCGTGGTGCTCCAGCGTTTCCATCTCGCCCCGCAATTCCTGCGCGCGGACATGGATGCCCTTGATGGCCGTCACGGAATCCTGCACCGAACGCGCCCCGGCGTTGGCGGCTTCCATCTCGCTTTTCCCCTGATGCATGGCTTCATCGCCCATGGTTCGGATGGACAACGCGGCTTCGCTCAGGCTCTGCATAGCGGCTTCAATCTCCGCCATCTGCGTCTGCTGGCCGCCGGACTTTTCATCCAGCCCCGTCATGTGCGACTGCACCGTCACCATCACGGAATTGCCCTGCACCACGGTCTGCTCCAGCGTGCTGGCCGTGCGGAGCAGTTCCTTGAGGGACGTTTCCACCCGGCCCTGACTGGTCTCCGCTTCGGAGCGGGCGCGGGCGGCCTCGCGGGCCTCCTGCCGGGCGCTTTTCATAGCGTCCTCCAGCTCGCTGTAGCTGCGGCGCAACTGGGCGGCCATGGTATTCATGGTGCGCATCAGTTCGGACAACTCGTCCTTGCCGTCCTCAGGCAGGCTGACGTCCAGCGCGCCGTCGGCAATGCTTTTGGCCCCGACAACCGCCTGCGAAAGCGGGCGCAGAATGCTGCGGATGATGAAGACGCACAGGGGCAGAACAATACAAAGCCCTACTAAGCAAAACACCCCGGCAGTCATCATGATGCGCGGACGCGTGATGGACACCAGCGCCTGCTGCAACCGGTTTTCTGCGGCCTTGATGTTGGACAGATACGCGCCGGTACCAATCCAAATATCCGTACCGGGAATGTAGGCGGCGGAGCCAATCTTCTGCTGCACGCCTTCGCCCGGCTTCTCCCAAGGGAATTCCGTTACGCCGCCGCCGGAGCGGGCGATGCTCAAAAGGTTGCGGATAAGGTATGCGCCGTCCGGACCTTTGAGGCCGCTGAGGTCCTGCCCGATAAGACGGGACATGGTGGCGTGCGCCACGCAGACCGTGCCGCGGTAGGCGTAGAAATACCCGGAGTTGTCCTCGCCAAAGCGGATGGCGTCCAAATTGCGCTGCACAATGGCGTATTGCTCGTCACGGTCCGTCACGCCGCGAAGCTGTGTCGCAAGAGAATTGGCCAGCACCGAGGTGACGACGCTGATTTCCTCCTCCACGTCCTCCAGCTTGGACGCCTTGATATGCTCCACGCTGGACTGCACCAAATACCGGGACGTATCCCAATACGAATACAGCATCACTCCAAGAAGCAGGAATAAAATGCCAACGATGAGCTGAATCCTGACGTTGATCGTCAATTTACGGATCACGATATCCTCCCCGATTGGTATGATTTAGCACCTCATCAGCGCAGGAAAGCAGTGCGGCTCTTTGAGCGCCCAGTCAAGCAGGCCTCATCTTCCCCTCATGCACAGCTCCATTGCCGCTGCCACCGCTGCAGGCGGCAGTCCGCATCACCTCAGGCGTAACACGGCAGAGTCTTGTCCCTCAAAATACTTCATGCCAGTGTTTTTCCATCACTCATGCATTGCGCGCGCCGTATTCAACAGCGCATCGGAGCACTGGACGTATTGCGCCCATGCCGAGGCCGCACCTGTACCATACAAGCTGGCAACGACATATTCATCACAGCCGTGTCACCGGCAGATGAAAATCCATTGCGTCCGCAAAACCATGCAGTAACGATAAAGACGAGAACCTAGCCACCTTTTGTAGCAAAAGGCAAGAGACAAAACTCTTCAAATAGACAGCTGGTGCACTTTTTCCACCACCCACACAACAAAACGTCACCTACGCGACAAAGTGCCACATAAAATCAGCGTCCCCGCGCCGCAGAGGGCAGGACAAACCACAACATGCAGCATGGCGCAGACGCAGAGGCTCCATCTGGATGGACCACGAAACGAAACGGAGCACGCAAAAGGGGCGGATGCCAATGCATCCGCCCCTTGGTGTGTGCCTTCGATTCCGGCGCGGCGTTGCCGCGCCGTCACGCTACTGCGCAAGCTTCAAAATAGCCTCAAAGTCCTTGCCCGTCAGCTTTTTCACTACGCCCATACGGCCGAATCCCACCGCGCTTTTGACGATGTCATCCATACGGGCCATATCCACACCCAGTTCAGCAAGTGTGGTCGGGTGGCCCCAGTCGCGGAGCTTCGCCTTCCATGCGTCTACGGCCTCCTGCACGGAGTCCGCGCCCCAGACCTCTCGCGCCCAGCGGCGGAACAGGTCCGGCTTTGCGTCCGCGCAGTAGGTCACCCACGCGGGTTCGATGACGCCAAGGCCCGCGCCGTGGGAAATCTTGGGGTAGACGGCGCTGATGCCGTGCTCAATGCCGTGGGTCACCCAGTCGCCACCTTCGGCGTGCCCAACCCGCGTGAAGCCATTGATGGCCAGCGTCGCCGCCCATGCCAGACTCGCCCGGGCGTTGTAGTCGCTTTCATCGGCCTTGAGGCGGTCAGTCATGGACACAACGGTGCGCATAAGGCTTTCGTCCATGGCCAGCGTGACCTCGCTGTCACCGCCCGTGAAGTAGACTTCCATCACATGCGAGAGGGTATCCACCGCGCCGTTGACGGTTTGCCACCACGGCAGCCCCGCCTGAACGGACGGGTCAATGGCCGAAACAACAGGATGAAGCGGCTCGCCAAAAAGGGCCCACTTTTTCTGCTCGGCCTCATTGGTGATGACCGCGCCCGCGTTCATCTCGGAGCCGGTGGCGGAGATGGTGAGCACCGTGAAGACGGGCAG
>NZ_JBUDSW010000284.1:0-4279 GCF_054921475.1 Desulfobaculum sp.
GGGCGCTAGTAGTTTTTGATTTCGGCGTACCAGCCGCTGGATTTTTCCAGCAGTTCGTTGATGCGCGCCACAAGGGCGTGCGGGTCGTTGAGGTAGCCTTCCTGCAGGAGCGCGCCTTCGTACAGGTGCTCCACGCTGGTGCGGAAGAACGGGTCCTCGGCGTTGCCCTTGTAGATTTTCAGCAGGTTGCGGGCCAGCGCGTGGTCGCGGTTCAGCTCCAGAATCTTGACCGGGGGCGTGGTGTCCTTGGACATAATCTGCATCATTTTCTGCATCTGGGAGCTGGTGCCGTCCGCGCTGACGAGGCAGGCGGGGCTGTCCTTGAGGCGGCGGGAGACGCGCACGTCCTCCACGCGCTCGCCAAGGATGCTCTTGATGGCGGCCAGCACGTCGTCAAAGGTCTTTTCGTCCTCTTCGGACAGGGTCTCGGTGGCGGCGGGGCCGTCCTCGGTGTCCTTGAAGGCCTCAAGGGCGGCCATGTCGGCCTGCTCTGCGGCCACAAGGCGGAATTCCTTGTACTCGCGCAGGGCCTCCATGATGAATTCGTCAATGGGCTCGTAGAGGTAGAGCACCTCAATGCCCTTGCGGCGGAAAATTTCGCCGTGGGGATTCAGGCGGATGGCTTCGCGGCTGTTGCCGGAGATGTAGTAAATCTCCTTCTGGCCGTCCTTCATACGCTCGGCGTATTCGGCGAGGGAGGTCAGGCCGTCGGCGTCCTCGTTGGCGGAGGAGTTGAAGCGCAGCAGTTCGGCAAAGCGGTCCTTGTTCATGAAGTCGCTGTAGCCCAGCTTGAACACCTTGTGGTGGTTCTTCCAGAAGGAGGCGTATTTTTCCGCGTCGTCCTCGGCCAGCTTGGCCAGACGGGTGAGCACCTGCTTGGTGACGGTGTTGCGGATTTTGTCGATGAGGACGTTTTCCTGCAGGGTCTCGCGGGAGATATTGAGGGGCAGGTCCTCGGTGTCCACCACGCCGCGCATAAAGCCGAGATACTGGGGGATGAGGTCCTTGTGGCGGCGGTCGATGAGCACGCGGCGCACGTACAGGTCCAGCCCGTAGGTTTCGGGATCATTGAAAAAGCCGCCGGAGGACATATCCGGCACAAAGAGCAGGGCGTTGAACTGCACGGGCGCGTCAACCGCGATGTGCAGGGTGTCCAGCGGGGCGTTGGTGTCGTAGGTGAGGAACTTGTAGAACTCGTCGTACTGGTCCTGCTTGATCTGGAACTTGGGCTCGCGCCACAGGGCGGGCTGGGTGTTCACATGCTCGCCGTCCACCTTGATGGGGAAGGAGATAAAGTTGGAGTGCTCGCGGATGATGCCCTTGAGGCGCTCGGTGTCCGCAAAGTCGGCGGCGTCTTCCTTCAGGTGGATGGAGATGGTGGTGCCGCGGGGCACGTCGCCTTCGGCGTCCTCGATGGTGTAGCTGCCCGTGCCGCCGGAGGTCCAGACCACGGGGGCTGCGTCCTGCATGGCGGAGCGGCTGGTGATGGTGACGTTGTCCGCCACCATGAACACGGAGTAGAAGCCAACGCCAAAGCGCCCGATGATGGAATCGGCCTGCGTGCCGTTTTTGGCGGCCTCTTCCATGAAGGAGGCAGAGCCGGAGTGGGCGATGGTGCCGATGTTGGCGATGAGTTCGTCGCGCGTGAGGCCAATGCCGGTGTCCGTCACCGTGATGGTCCGCGCGTCCTTGTCCGTGGTGATGGTGATGGCGAGTTCGGCGTCGGAGTCCACAACGTCGCTGCCGCTGGAGGTCAAAAAGCGGACCTTGTCCATGGCGTCGGACGCATTGGAGATAAGCTCGCGCAGGAAAATGTCGCGGTTGGTGTAGATGGAGTTGGTGATGATGTCGAGAAGCTGGGTGATCTCGGCCTTAAATGTATGTTCGCTGTGCTGTGCAGCCATGTGGGATTCCTCCTCTTTGAGACAAAAAATTTCATATTGCACATAATTTCGGGGGGCGGATTGTCAAGGGGACGCATGGCAGAAACCCTGCGCGGCGGGCTGTGGCGTGGCAGGAAAGGTGTAGGAGCACTTGAGGTGCGGGGGCCTTCGTCTGCGTCGTGGGCAGAACGTGGGGCCAGAGCGGTGCACGGAGGGATTAATGGGCGGGCGGAGCCGCAGTTTCAAGCCAGCGGCGGTAGAGCGCGGCGTGGCGTTCGTCCCCGCGCGCGGCAAACAGGTCCGCGTAGCGGCGGGCGGTCTGGGTGAGGGCGGCGGTGTCCCGCTCCCGCGAGAGGAGGGTGTCGCAGGTGGCGGAGACGGCCCGGGCGAGGTCCGTGTGCCCGCAACGGGCGGCCAGCCCCGCAAGGGCGGCGGCATTGGCCGCGTGGGGCATGAACAGCGACTGCGTATACCGAACACCCAGCGCGCCGCTCAGGTCCCCGGCGGCCTCCAGCCGGGAGATGGCAAGGTGGTAGCCTTCCTCCCAGAAGAGTTCACGGGCGAGGGTGTCCATGATGACGCTCAGGGGCTTATCCGCGGCGCGGCGCGCCAGTTCCTCCCCGCGTTCACGCGGCAGGGCGGGGTACGGATCAAGGGCGCGGGTGAGGCGGACCTCAAAGCCGTCGCGCGTGACAAGGGCGTGGAAGTCCGGCTCGAAGCAGTCCGGGCAGCGCTCGCGCAGCAGGCGGCCGTTGTGGATGTCGCTTGCAAAGCGTCCTTCTGTACTGCCCCCCACATGCAGCACCGTGCTGGAGGGCACAACCCGCACGCTGCGCCCGGCCTGACGCAGGCGGCAGCACAGTTCAAGGTCCTCGAATCCGTTGCGGTAGCCCTCGTGGAACGCGCCCATGTCATAAAAGAGGGGGCGCGGTATGAGCATGGCCGCTCCGGTGATGGCCTGCACCGGACGGCGCACCTGACACAGCGGGTGCGTGCCGGGAACGTGGGAGTAGATGTGCTCCGGTCCCATGTCCGGGTGGAAGGCGACGCCAAGGTGCTGCACGGTGCGCGTTTCCGGAAAGAGCAGCAGCGGCCCTGCGGCGCCAAGGTCCGGCGTGTCGTCAAAGGCGGCAAGGAGCGGGGGCAGCCAGCCGTCTTCGCACAGGGTATCGTTGTTGAGCAGAAAGAGAAAATCACTGTCTACGGCCTGTCCGGCGCGGGTGCAGGCGACGCCAAAGGGCGTGCCCGCCGGGTGTTGGAGCAGGAAGCCGCTTTCCGGAAAGGTGGCCGCAAGGTGCTTGTTCACCATGTGCAGGCTGTCGGCCTCAGAGCCATTGTCTGCCACCACCACGGCGATGCTGTGCCCCTGTGTGGTGGCCTTGATGGAGGTGAGGCAGTCGGAGGTCAGGGCGGGATTATTGAGTGCGGGGATGATGATGGCGACGCGAAAATGTGGCGTTTTCATGACGTTTCCCCTGGTGTTTTGAAACTAGTTCCCTGATTTATCATGCAAAAAAAGATCAGGTGGAAGACTGTTGTTCCCGCAATAATCATCTGTTATAGGTGACCACTGTTGCAGACAATCGGTGGGGCGCAGGCGCAAGTGGCGCCTGACGGATTGCAGTCTCGCTCCATCGTACAAAGATAACGCAATCTTGTGCCAAGGGAAATGTAAATTGGCCGGGACCCCGGCTGATTGTCGAAAAGCATTGACACACAAGACTTGCGGGGATAGTGGGTGAGCACTCACTATAGGGGATGTTGCACTATGATTACAGAAGAGAAATATTTTCTGACCAATTATCCAGGTTACGTCATTGCCCGCACGGGCAAGGCCATCAAGTTTGAGCTACGCCGCTACCTGCGCGAAGCCGGAATCGAAGTGACAAGCGAGCAGTGGGCGCTGTTGTGCCACCTGTGGGAGCAGGAAGGCCGCTCCCAGAAGGAGCTGGCCGAGTTGTCCTTCAAAGATACGGCGAACATCACTCGGATGATAGACGTCCTTGAAGGGAAAGGTATAGTCTACCGCGAGAAGGACCCCTCGGACAGGCGGACCTACAAAATCTACCTGACGTCCAAAGGTCGCGAGCTGCGCGGCGAAGTCATGCCCTTTGTCATGGACCTCGCCAGCAAGGCGTTCTCCTGTCTGAGTGATGACGAACAGAAGGAACTGGTCCGTATGCTCAACACACTGTGTAACCACATCGTTGATATGCGCGAAACCACGAGTTAAATCGAGCCGCCATGAGGGCGGCCGGAGGTCTGCTTATGTCGCGTCTGCCTGCTGCTGTTGTCTTGTCCGCCCTCATCCTTCTCTTTTGCGCCTTCCCTGCGGGCGCGCAGGAGGATTCCTCGCAGAACAAGCAGGGGCCACCTCCCGCCAAGGTTATCGTGAC
>NZ_JBUDSW010000285.1:0-4267 GCF_054921475.1 Desulfobaculum sp.
GCTCCCCGCGCCCACGACCATCGCCGCCAAGGTGCGGGAGTACATGGCCATGACCAACGAGGAACTGCAAGCCCTCGTGTCCGGCTATGCCCAGCGCCTTGCCCGCCGCTGGCAGGACCACCCCCTCATGGAGCGCGACATATTCGCCCGGCTGTTCAAAAACGACCGCTTCGCCGCCGAGCTCTCCCGCGAGGAGCGCATCAGCGTGCTCATGAAGCAGTACATCCGGTCCATCATCGAGCCCGGTTCCGTGTCCTAACCGCAGGCCTTATGCAGTTGCCAATGCGGCGTCTTCCTTCGGGGAGGCGCCGCTTTTTTGTGCAGTGTCCGTCCATTTGAAGAGGGTGTGCGTTTTTCGGTGCACCTCGTGCTGTCATGGGAAAGAGCGTGCGCCCGGCAGAGGAGTGTCCGCTCTCTGCACAGCCTGCGTGCGGCGCTGCTTGTAGATGGCATGGCGTCGTGCATCTATGACTGCGTCGTGAACAAATGCCAGTTTTATGGTCAATATACTGACGTTTTGTTTGGGTTCTGCTTTTCACAAAGAATTTTATTCTTGACACATAGCTGTGAATCGAATTTCATTCTGCACATCATGGCAAAAAAGAAACTCGACGATGTAGACATCAAGATAATCAACGCGTTGCAGCAGAACGCCCGCGTTCGCAACGCCGAAATAGCGCGGCAAATCGGTATGGCTCCCTCCGCCGTGTTGGAGCGCATCCGCAAGCTGGAGACCAGCGGCGTGGTGCAGGGCTATGAGGCCCGCGTGGACCCCAAGGCCATTGGGCAGGGGCTTACCGCGTTCACCTTCGTCCGCTCCGAGGAAGGCGTCGGCTCCACCCGCGCGGGTGAAGAATTGGCCAAGATTCCCGAAGTGCTGGAGGTGCACCACACCGCCGGCCACGATTGCTATCTTTTGAAAGTGCGCGTCGCGGACACCGCCGCCCTTGGGCAGCTGCTGCGCCGTATCGGACAGGTGGACACCGTGCGCGACACGCGCTCCACCATCGTCCTGACCACAGTCAAGGAGACTCTGGAACTGCCCCTTGGCGGTTCCCCCGAAGACATATAGGAGCTCGCACAACCTTTCTCTCAAGGAGCGCCACGGATGAGTACGCCTGAACTGGAACGGAAAATCATCGAACGAGGCAAGGAGTTCTTCGAGGCCATCAGCGGCGAGGCGCCGTCCATCTTCAATAAGGGATGGTGGACCGGCAAGGTCATGGATTGGAGCATGAAGGACGAGGACTTCAAAGTCAGTCTGTTCCGGTTCGTGGACGTGTTGCCCTGCCTGCACACCAGCGAGTCGCTGAACCGGCACATCCATGAGTACTTCGCCACCGAGTCCGGCGACATGCCCCCGGTCATGAAGCTGGGCCTCAAGGGCGCCGGCGTCGTGGGCAAGCTGGGCGGCAACTTCATGGCCAAGGCCATCTCCAAGAACATTGAGAGAATGGGGCGGCAGTTCATCATCGGGCAGGACGCCAAGGAAGCCGTCAAAAACCTGCACAAACTGCGCAAGGATGGCTTCGCCTTCACCATCGACATCCTTGGCGAAGCCACCGTGAGCGAGGCCGAATCCGAAGCCCGCATGCAGGAGCATCTGGACCTGCTGGAGAGCCTTGCCGAGGTGCGCAAAAAGTTCACCCCCCTTGGCGAGGCGTCCGGTGAGCTTGACTGGGGCGGCGAGCCTATCATCAACCTCTCCGTGAAGCTCACCGCGTTTTATTCCCAGTCCAAGCCGCGCGACTTTGAGGGCACGGTCAACGGCATTTTGCGCCGCCTCATCCCCGTCTACCGCCGCGTGGTAGAGATGGGCGGAGCCATGTGCATCGACATGGAATCCCTCGACTACAAGGACATCACCATTGAGGTGTACAAGCGCCTGCGCAGCAGCGAGGAATTCCGCGATTACCCCCACCTCGCCCTTGTGCTGCAGACCTACCTCAAGTGCACCGACGACGATGTGACGGATATGGTCGCCTGGGCGCGCACCGAAAAGCTGCCCATCACGCTGCGGCTGGTGAAGGGCGCCTATTGGGACTACGAGACCGTCCGCGCCAAGCAGCAGGGCTGGGAGGTGCCGGTCTACACCATCAAGGCCGACTCCGACGCCGCCTACGAGCGCAACGCCCGCACCGTTCTGGAAAACAGCGACATCTGCCGCCTTGCCTGTGCCTCGCACAACGTGCGCACCATCGCCGCCGTTATGGAAACCGCCAAGGAGCTTGGCGTTGCCGACGACAGGTACGAATTTCAGGTGCTCTACGGCATGGCCGAACCCGTGCGAAAGGGCCTGCTCGCCGTGGCCGGGCGCGTGCGCCTTTATTGCCCCTATGGCGAACTCATCCCCGGCATGGCCTATCTCGTCCGCCGTCTGCTCGAAAATACCTCCAACGACTCCTTCCTGCGGCAGAGCTTTGCCAATGGCGCGCAGATGGAGCGGCTGCTGGAAGACCCCGAAGTCACGGCCAAGCGCGAGCGTGAAACCTGCGCCGCGCGTCCAGCCTGCGACGACGGCGACCGCTTCGCCAACGAAGCCAACGTCGACTTCACCATCCCCGGCTCGCGCGAGGCCTTCCCCGCCGCAACCGCCCGCATCCGCGAGAACCTCGGCCGGACCTACCCGCTCTACATCGGTGGCGAGGACGTCGAGACAAGCGAGACCCTCGACTCCTACAACCCCGCCAAGACTTCGGAAATCATCGGCCACGTTTGTCAGGCCGGTACAGCCGAAGTGGACCGCGCCATCGCCGCCGCTAAGGACGCCCTGCCCGCATGGCGCGCCAAGGCTCCCGAGGAGCGCGCGGAGTATCTCTTCAAGGCCGCGCAAATCGCCCGCCAGCGCATTTTCGACCTTTCCGCGTTGCAGGTTTTGGAGGTTGGCAAGCAGTGGGATCAAGCGTACGGCGACGTCACCGAAGCCATCGATTTCCTGGAATTCTACGCCCGCGAGATGCTACGCCTTGGCCAGCCCCGCCGCGTGGGACGCGCCCCCGGCGAGGTGAATCATTATCAGTACCGGCCCAAGGGCATTGCCGCCGTCATTGCGCCGTGGAACTTCCCCCTCGCCATCTCCGTCGGCATGACCTCCGCCGCCATCGTCACCGGTAACTGCGTGCTCTACAAGCCCTCGGGCCTGTCGTCCGTCATCGGGCACGGTCTTGTGGACATTTACAAGGAAGCAGGCATTCCCCCCGGCGTCTTCAACTACGTGCCCGGCCGCAGTTCCGTCATGGGCGACCATCTCGTCGGGCATCCCGACATCGGCATGATTGCCTTTACCGGCTCCATGGAAGTTGGTCTGCACATCATGCAGCATGCCGCCAAGCCCGCCCCCGGGCAGATTCAGTGCAAGAAGGTCATCGCCGAGATGGGCGGCAAAAACGCCTGCATCGTTGACGACGACGCCGAGCTGGACGAGGCCGTCTCCCACGTCATCTACTCCGCCTTCGGCTTTCAGGGGCAGAAGTGCTCGGCCTGTTCCCGCGTCATCGTATTGGAACCCATCTACGACCGGTTCGTGCAACGCCTTGTCGAGGCCGCGCGTTCCCTCAAGCTCGGCACCGCCGAAGACCCCGCGTGTAGTATGGGGCCCGTCGTGGACAAGGCCGCCCAGCAGTCCATTCTGGAGTACATTGAACTCGCGCGGCAGGAAGGCAACGTTCTGCTCTCCCGCATGCCCTCCGAAAAAGGCGAATCCGGCGCCAGCGTGGACGAGGGCTGCTACGTGCCCCTCACCATCGTGGACGGCATCACCCCGGAGCATCGCATTGCGCAGGAAGAGGTCTTCGGCCCCGTGCTCGCCGTCATGAAGGCCAAGGACTTCGACCAAGCCATCGAGTGGGCCAACTCCACCAAGTTTGCCCTTACCGGCGCGCTCTTTAGCCGCAGCCCCGAGCATCTCGAAAAAGCCCGGCGTGAGTTCGCCGTCGGCAACCTCTACCTCAACCGCAACTGCACCGGCTCTCTTGTGGAACGCCAGCCCTTCGGCGGCTTCAATATGTCCGGCATTGGCTCCAAAGCCGGTGGCCCCGACTACCTCGTGCAGTTTATGGACCCCTACACCGTCACAGAAAACACCATGCGCCGAGGCTTCGCGCCCATCGAAGACGACGACGACTGGATTTAGCGCGTCGGGCGGCCAATCGCGTCCCCATGCGGGGTGTGGTTGTGGTGGCACAGGACAGCAAGCCCCCGTCTTTCTGGCGGGGGCTTTTTGCTTCTTTATCTTTGTCTTTTTCTTTTTTGGGCCTCCGGCGGCTCA
>NZ_JBUDSW010000286.1:0-4229 GCF_054921475.1 Desulfobaculum sp.
GAGCCGGGCGCGCCGGGGCGCGCGGCAGATATCATCCTTGGCCGACTGCATATGACGGCCACAGACGGCGCGGGAGCGTAGGGGGCGCGGATGCCCGCACGCGGCGCAGGCACGCGGCCCCTTGTTATGCCGGGGCTTTTGCCGTGGCAGGTCTTTTTCGGGGCGGCCATGCTGGGCATGCTGATGCTGCGCCAGCCCCACGCCGCCATTGCTGGTGGCCTTGCCCTGTGCGCCCTTGGCGCTTTTCCGAAACGATTGTGGGTCAGAGTGTGTGCTCTGGCCCTGTTTTTTTGTGCGGGGTGGGGCGTTGGCCTGTGTGTTGCCCCTGCGCCGCCGCCGGAGGTGCCCGCGTGGATGCAGGCGCGTGAACGCGTGCGCGTGACGGGCGCGGTGGACGAGGTGCAGCGCTCCCCGCGCGGGGCGGTGCGCGTGTTTCTGCGCGGGGCGGTATGCCACCGTGACAATGGCGAAACGGTCCGCGTGCCGGGGCGCTTTTTGTGGAACTGGCAGGACCCGGCGGCAGGCCCGCGCGTAGGGATGACCGCCAGCGTGATGACACGGGCGCGCCCGGCGCGGGGGTATGTGAACCCCGGTAATTGGAACACCGCGTTCTACTGGGCGCAGCGCGGCGTGTACTGGCGCGGGTGGACGCGCGATATGCGCGGCGACCCCGACCTGTCCGGACAGGTGCCCGAAGGGCTGCGCCACCGCATCGTCACCGCCGTGGCCGGGGACGGCCCCATGACGCAGGGGCGGGCCATGCTGACCGCGCTGCTGACGGGCGACCGCTTCTTTTTGCAGTCGCCTACCTTTGACGTCATGCGGCAGGCGTCCCTTGCCCACAGCCTTGCCCTGTCCGGGATGCACCTTGGCTTTGCGGCGGGGCTGGGCGTTGGCGCGGCGTGGCTGGTGGGGCTGGTGGCCCCGGGCGTGTATTTGCGGGTGCCGCGCCCCAAGCTGGCGGTGCTCCTCGCCGCGCCCTGCGTGGCGGGGTACGTGTGGCTTGGTGGCGGCTCCCCAAGCCTTGTCCGTGCGGCCATTATGTTTGCCGCGTGGGGCGTGCTTCTTCTTATGAACCGTGAGCGGGTGCTGGTGGACGGGCTGTTTGTGGCCCTTGTGTGCATCCTCGCCATGGACCCGCTGGCCGTATACGACCTGCGTTTGCAGCTATCCGCGGTGGCGGTGGCGGGCATAGGGCTGTTTGCCCCGGCCCTGTGGCATGCGGCCAAGCTGTGCGCCGCGCGCGTGGCGCGGCGTTTTCGGCGGCCCCAGCCCCAACTCCAGCATGACGGCGGGCACCGCGCTCCCCTGTGGGAACGCATTCTGCGCGGCGGGGCGGTGGTGCTCCTTATGAGCGCCAGCACCAATATCGCCCTCCTTCCCCTTATCGTGAGCAATTTTGGCTGTGTGGCCGCTGGGCTGTATATGAACGTCCTGTGGCTGCCTCTGCTTGGGCTGGTGGTGATGCCCCTTGGGCTGTGCGGCATGGCGCTGCTGGCGGCGCCGTGGACCGCGCCCCTTGGGCACTTGGGCTTGAGCGTGGCGGCGGGCGTGCTGGACGTAGGCCTTGTTGTGCTCCACAGGCTGGCAGACGGCGGCCTGCTGCCCGAGGTGGCGGCCCTGCGCCCGTTGTGGCCGCAGATGTTTGGTTACGCCCTTGCCGTTGCCGCGGTGGGGCTGGCGCTTGCCCGGGCGCGGCGGCGCGCGATGTGGGCGGCGCTTTTGGGCGTGATGCTGTTGACCGGTCCCGGCGTGGTGCGCGGCGTGATGCAGGGGCAGGACCGGGTGCGCCTGACCATGCTGGACACGGGCCAAAGTCAGGCCGTGTGTGTGGACGCGCCGGGGGGCGTGCGGGTGCTGCTGGACGCTGGCGGCTCCTTGCCGGGGTTCGACCTTGGCCGCGCTGTGGTCGGTCCCGCCCTCGCCCATGGGCGGCCGCCGCGGCTGGAGATTGCCGTGCTCACCCATCCGGATGCGGACCATTACCGGGGCTATCCCTTCCTGCTGCGGCGGTTCATGGTGGAGCGCTTTGTGGGTAATGGCGATTGGCCGGGGAATATTGAGGTACAGCGCCTGCGCGGGGATGTCCGCGCCGCTGGGCTGACGCCGGAGGCGTGGCACGCGGGCCAGCGCATGATGGTGACGCCGGACCTATGGCTGGAGGTGCTGGGGCCGCCAGAGCAGGGCACGCCGGAGCGCGCCGCGCTGGGCAAAAATGATGCGTCGCTGGTGGTTCGGCTGGTGTGGAAGGGGCGCGGGCTGGCCCTTGTGCCCGGTGACGTGGAGGAAGCAGGCATTGCCCGCGTGCTGGCTAGCGGCCGGGATGTGCGGGCGGACGTGCTGGTTCTGCCGCACCATGGCAGCAAGAGCAGTTTCGCCCCGGCGCTCTATGATGCGGTTCGCCCGCGCCTTGCGCTGGCTTCGGCAGGATTCATCAACTACCGCCGCTATCCGAACCGCGTGGTGCGCCGCGCAGTGGCAGAGCGGCACATTCCGCTCTTTACGCCGGGGTGGGACGGCGCCACACGCGTGACGTGGGCCGGGCCGGATGCGCCGCCCGTGGTGGAGACCTCGGACAATCCCCGGCGGCAGTGGCGCAAAGCGTCCCTTACGCGGCGAGCAGAAAATCCCGTCCCATGACGTAGCCCGCCCCGGTCAAGAATTCTGCCACCTCATCCCGCGCGCCGCGGTTGCCGACGTAGGACACGATGCAGCACTCTCCCGGTGCGGGCAGGGCCGCGCGGCCGATGACCGGGCGCCCGCCGATGATATTGCCGATTTTGCGCGGGTCGATGTCCACATAAGCGCGGATATTCACGCCGTGGTCAAGGAGCAGGTCCGCGCGCTGGCGGGTGGGGCGTCCCGCGCCGATGATGTAGACCTCGGGCCAGTGCGGGCTGGTGCGTTTTAGCCAACGGGCAAGGTAGGCCGCCTTCACGCGGTAGAACGCCATTTGGTCGTAGCGGCAGTCCGTGCGGGTGAGGCGGGTTGGCGGGTCGTTCCATGTCACCAGCGGCTGGGGGAGCTTTTCCATGCGCACCCCGGCATCCAGCCAGCGGAGCCACATTTCGTAATCCTCCGGGAAATCCCCATCCAGAGCGCCGCCATGGGCGGCAACGCATTCGCGCCGGAACATCACCGCCGGGTTGGCAAAGGGCAGGTCCACAAAGCGGTGCAGAAAGATGTCTGCCGCGCTGAGCAAGGTGTTGGTCCAGTCCACGTGGTGGGCGTAGCCTGCGCAGGTCTCCCGGCATCCGCCGTAGGTGACGGTGCTGGCCACCAGCCCCACCTGCGGGTTGGCGCAGAGGTGCTCGGCCTGCAGGCGCAGGCGGCGTGGGTCGCAGGTGTCGTCGGCGTCCATGCGTGCGATGTAGCGGCCTGTGGCGTGCTCCATGCCCGTGTTGAATGCGGCGGCCACGCCCTCGTGCGGGCGCAGGAGGGCGCGCACCCGGTCGTGGCGGGCGGCGTAGTCCGTCAGGACGCGGGCGGTGTCGTCGGTGGAGCCGTCGTCAACGGCGATGATGTCATAGTCCCCGGCGTCTTGCGCCAGCAGGCTGTCCAGACAGGCCGGAAGGTGCCGGGCGGCGTTGTAGGCGGGCAAAACAACGGATATGGCGGGCGTGGTGTGCGTCATGGGTGGTGCGTCTCCTCGACGCACGGGCTATAGCGCGCCTTGCGGCGTTTGCCAATGCCGCGAGGGCGCGTGGCGGTGAGCCATGGTGGAGCAAGGCGGAGGGGGGGGGAAGGGTGCGCCCCGCGTGGCGGGAAGCCCTAAGGGCGCAGTGATGCTGGGGAAAAGCATTTGGCGCTGGGCGCGGCGTTGCCTCCAGACTTCGGGCCTGCGCAGGACGGGGGCAGCATATGGTGGTGCACGCAGGGCAGGCGTGAAGGCGCGCCGTCCGGCGCCGCACTATGCGGCGCCGGACTCGCAGGATGGCGCTGGGGGCGGCGGCGACGTGCGCCGCCTAAATAATGGACATATTCTTGCGGATTTCTTCAAGCAGTCCACTCAGCTTGTAGACGTCCACCCGGTCCTCGGAGGAGAAGACCAGTTCCGAGACGTCCTCGGCGCGGTAGTGGATGGTGATGGTGATGCTTTCGCCTTCGGAGGTAAACGTCTGCACCACGGCGACAAGGTTGTCCTTCTTGTTGAAGGAGATGGGCAGTTCCAGTGTGTTCAGCGCCTTGACGACGGCGTTGTGCAGTTCGGTGATGGTGCCGGGCTCTTC
>NZ_JBUDSW010000287.1:0-4219 GCF_054921475.1 Desulfobaculum sp.
GCCGATCTCCTCGATGGGCAAAGCGGGACCTACTACCGCAGTTGGACCAATCTCACCAACGTCCCCACCGGTTTTGCCGATGGCGTGGACAACGTGGGGCCGGGGGATATCACCGCCGTGACTGCCGGCACCGGCTTGACCGGGGGAGGCACCAGTGGCAGTGTGACCCTCAACGCCGACCCCACCTACGTCCAACGCCGCGTCAGCAGCACCTGTGCCCCCGGCAGCAGCATCCGCGCCATCCACGCCGATGGCACCGTCACCTGCGAGAGCGACGACGCGGGGGACCCCCCAGCATTCCTCCCGCGTGACAATCAGAGCACCGCCCTGGGGGTGAGTGGCTTCCGCCTGGCCGCCACGCTGGGGGCCGATGGGCTGCCCCTGGTGGCCTACGGAAATGGCCCCCTGTATCTGGCCTTCTGCACCGACGCCGCGTGTACGAGCACCTCCCACGTCATGCTGGACCCCGCCAACAGTCTCTACCCCGCCATCACCGTGGGCCCCGACGGCTGCCCCGTGGTCAGCTACTACAGCATCGCCGCGCAGGATCTGCGGGTGGCCCACTGTGCCGACGCCCGCTGTACCACCGTCACCCGCAGTACCGTGGACGCGACCGGGCAGGTAGGCTACTTCAGCGACATCGTCATTGGTCGCGATGGCTTGCCCGTCATCAGCTACATTGACTACACCCACTACGACCTCAAGGTGGCCCATTGTGACGCTGGGGCCTGCACCAGCGCCACGCTGACCACCCTCGACAGTGCCGCGACGGCGGATGGGCAGACGGCCATGGCCCTGGGGGTGGACGGATTGCCCCTCATTGCCTACTTCAACGGCATACCTGCCTATGATCTCAAGGTGGCTCATTGCGAGGACGTGGCTTGTACTAGTGCCACCCTCACCACCGTGGACAGCGCGGGCTACGTGGGTGTGGACACCGCGGTGACGATTGGGGCAGATGGCTTGCCCCTCATCAGTTACGGGGATGATACGAACAAGGATCTCAAGGTGGCCCACTGTGCCGATGTGGCTTGCAGCAGCGCCACGGTGCGCGTCGTGGTGGACAATCCCACCTTCAAAGCCCACGACACCGCGATCACCGTGGGGGCCGATGGCCTGCCCCTGATTGCCTATCACCGCTACGAGAGCCGCGACCTGGCGGTGGTGCATTGCGGGGATGTGACCTGCGCGACGGCCACGCAGACGTTGGTGGCCACGACCGGCACGACGGGCATGGATCCGGCGGTGCTCATTGGCGCCGACGCCTTGCCCTTCTTGGTCTACATCGACGCTGGCAACAGCAACGCGCTCGTGGCCACCCACTGCGCCAATGCTTTCTGTGTGCCCTACTGGCAACGGTAAAGGAGGCTGTGGATAATGCAACGCTATACACTGCTCCTAGTGCTCCTGCTCTCGCTCGGCCTGCCGGGGCCGGCGGCAGCCCAAAGGGGGGGTGGGTATCACCTCCACCGTGCGACCGGGGCGGCCTCCGGCGGCGGCGTGGCCCACGGGGCCCCGTACATCCTCTACGGCACATTGGGTCAGATGAGTGTGGCCACCAGTGCCGGGGCCACCCAAACCCTTACTGGCGGCATCTGGCGCGGCAGCAGCGCGCCGGACCTCCTCAAGGTGGAGGTGGCGGTCAACGATACCGTCCCGCCGGTGCGCCCGGGCGACGAATTGACCTTGGCCGTCGCGGTGACCAACAACGGGGTGCGCCCCCAAGCTCAGGTGCAGGTCACCACTACGGTGCCGGCCGGGCTGACGCTGGTGGCCTCCAGTGTCACCGCCGAGCAGGGCATGGTGCACGTGCAGGACAACTTGACCCTCACCTGGGCCTTGGATACGTTGAGTTATGAGGCCCTTGCCGTGCTGACCTATCGCGTCCGGGTGGATGCGGGCACCGAGGGCCGGCAGATGCCCACCACGGCCACGGCGCGCAGTGCCAGTTCTGGTCCGGTCACGCACACGGTGATCATCCCCGTGTTCCGCCCGGTGGGGGTCTACATGCCGCTGGTGCGGCATGCCTATCCCCCGCCGAGTGCGCCCACCCCGCCGCTGCATCTGCTGGACGAGGCACCCCCTCAGTGTCCAGGCTGGCCGGTCGCAGTGGGGGCGCGCTATCGCGACGACCTGGACGGCCCCAACGACAACGACTGGTTTGCGTTCACTGCGCAGGCCGGGGCCACGTATGTGCTGGCAACGTCTGACCTAGGTACCCAGGCGGACACCTGGCTGACGCTGCACCGCGCAGATGATTGCACGACGCCCTTGGCGGACAATGACGACATTGCTTGGCCCGCGAATCTGGCCTCGCGCATTGTGTGGACGGCCCCGGCGGATGGGGTGTACTGTGGGCTCGTGCGGGCCTGGGACTGGCAGGTTTACGGCCCGGAGACCGGCTACACCTTTGGCGTAGCCCTCACGGAGATGCCGGCGCAGCGTTTTCAGCAGCAGCTACCCACAGACCCCTCCAAAGCTCCCCCGCCGCCAACACCACAGCCTTGATTGATATGGAGGTTACCCTATGAAATGGTATCATACAGTTCGTCGGATAAGTTTTTTCTTAGGGGGCGTGTCCCTCTGTTGTGTCTTAGCCTACGCTGTGGGAGGGACAAGCGGCATCCTCACACCGGATGTATCCTGGGATCCGGCCTTCCCGACAACGCCAGCATACACTGCCATGCCCCCTGTAAACCACTCCAGTTCAAGGGCGCGTAGTCCGGGCTTGAGCGCACCGCTATTTCAGAAACCCACGCCATTTCCCACCCCGGTGAAGCCTCCGAGTCATCCAACGCCCGGCGCGCCAACGGCGACCTCGATGCCGGATGTCACAACCGTCCGCCCCCCCAACACGCCACCGGCCACACTCCTGCTGCCGGTCACCGGCACACCGGCAGAAAACCTCGCTATGGCGCTGGTGGTCGCGGCATTGGGAATAATCTGGCTGGCCATAGGGATGATCTCCCCACAAGCTTATGAGGAGCAGAAATAGTCTGTGTTCACATTGTACCGCGTCCATTGTGCCATCGTGCTTGCCCTATTGGTGATCGGTCTCTATGCATCACCGCTTCAAGCACAAAAAGACGTGCCGCCACCGACCCCGGCCCCGGTCACACGCGCGCCATCTAAGCCCGTGGCACCACCCCCGACGCCGACCCCGCTGCCTTCCGCCACACCAATCCCGCTGCCGCCTACCCTGCCTCTGCCCGCAACATTGCCCACCGAGGATATTGCCACAGCAACGCCCGGGATAGTCCAACCTACCCTGACTGCGGCGCCATCTACGGCAACGCCTACAGCCGCAATCAACATCGCTGCACCTCCCGCTACCCTCACGGCGACCCCGTTGTTACTCCCGCCACTGACAACGCCCACGGTCTGGCCCACGCCTGCGCTGCGCCCGCAACCCATCCCTACTTGGCTGCTCCCGGTCGGGGTACTCGCCCTCCTCTTTGTGGGCTGGCTCATTCTCCGTTTCGTCCACTATACCCGGCAGGATTTGCAGGTGAAGCAGCGTATGATTGCCGAAGACGCAGCGACGCGCCTGGCTGACCATCGCCGTGACGTGCAAGCGCGGTTGGCCGCCGTCCCCGAAAGCTGGCGCACCCTCTTGGCCCAGATTATCACCGACGTCACCGGCGCGCCCACGCAATTACCGCCGGAGGAACCGCCCACCGTCAATGCAACGGTGCCCTATCTAGCCATCGGACGCTACTACTTCACGCCCGCCACCCGGCGCATCCGGCAGCTCAAGGGCTTGCACGCCGCGCGCCCCCACACTCTCCCGGCGGATGCGCAGGTAGAACTATGGGCCGTGTGGGATCATCTGAGTGCACAACTCAGTCCACTTCCCCCCGCGTTGCCACGTCGCGCGCCTTGGACGCTGCTTGAAGGATGACGTTAAATCCTATGCGCAGATCTTATTCACGACGGCCGGAAAGGAAACTATCACATGGCTTATTTGACTGAAGTCACCCCGTTACTGTGGCGCTCGATATCCTCGCTTTTGCTGATATGGGTCGCCTACAGCGACTTCCGGCAGCAACGTGTGCCCCGTATCTGGACCACGCTGGCCTTGCCGTTAGGCTTGGCAACGGCATGCACTGCCGTGCAGCCCTATGTACATCTGGGCACCGGCGTGGCGCTGTTTCTGTACAGCTTCGGGGCTTGGCAACGCGCACAGGAGACCAGCACAGTTTTCGGCGGCGGCGATGTC
>NZ_JBUDSW010000288.1:0-4201 GCF_054921475.1 Desulfobaculum sp.
GCCTGAAAGGACGAAGGGGCAAAGAAATAAAGAGAGCCTCCGGCGGCTCAAGGGTATGATACCCTTGAGAATCCCCAGGATTTTCGGGGCGGAAGCCGCCCCGAAAATAGGGGTGGGCGGGCGGTTTCTTGTGTCTTTTCTTCGTACACACTTCAAACAGGGATTCTCACCGTCCCTACAAAGTGCCAACGCCCCCCCAAAAAAACTCTCCCCATCCCCACGGACGAGAGCCGTCAGGGGTGACGACTGTCCCATCCAAAGGCAACCGGTCTGTGCGCACTTGGGATTCTCAAGGGCCCACGGCCCTTGAGCCGCCGGAGGCACCTCTTCCCCTCTGCTTCCCCCACCACCACCTGCCACCACCACAAAAAAAAGCGGCACGCCCCAGTATGGAGCGTGCCGCGCGTCGTTCTCCTGCGCACCCAGCGTATGGCCTCTTGCCCTGCGCTGGTATGAAGCGAAATCCTAGGCGATGGTGCCTTTCATGCGGCGCACTTCGGAGCGGCCGTCTTTGGTGACGATATCAATATTGTACTGCCGTATGGTGCGGTAGAGCGGGCGCCCGAAAAGGAAGTCGCATTCCTCTGCTAAGGCTCCGGTCTTGTCGCGAAAGGCGGAGCGGAAGCTGAGGTCGTAGTCAACCATGTCGAGAATGGCCTTGTCTGCGCCGGGGTCATTGTTGACGAAACCGAGACAGGCGGCTTCGAGACGCGAGTAGGGACACTCTTTTTCGTGGGTGTCGATGAGTTCGAGCAGCGGATGCCCTTCGGGGATGAGGTCGGCGCGGGTGATGCGGTCCTTGGCGTAGACGGCTTCAAGGTCCGAAACGTCCCAACACTTGAGGGCGGCGCACTCGACGGGGCGGTTCTCATAGATGAGGCAGGAGTTGTCGTCGATATTCAGCTGCGCGCACACCCACGACAGGCCGGAGCCGTGAAGCTTGACGATTTCCTCTTCCAGCGCCTCGTAGGCACCGGTGAGCTGATTGTTGACGAACTCGCCACGCCGCAGGGTGACGGCGTCGCCAAAGCCGAGAATGCCTTCATTGAAAAGCCTGACATCGTCCTTGTGCAGGGACGGGCCGCCCTTGCGGCAGCAGGTCCCACACTGTTCGCAATGCGTACGTACTTCTTGTGCCATCGTATCGTCCACGTCCTTGTTATGCGTCTTGTTCCGGCTCCAGCACCCATGCGCCGGCGCCCTTGAAGGCGAGCGTCATGGGGGTGAAGCGAATTCCGTTCTTTTCCTGCTCCGGGGAGTCCGGAGTAAAGCCGTAGGCCTCGTAAGCGCCCATGGCGTTGGGCGAGGCGTTGACGGTCAGGGCGCCGAGGTCCGGGGCCTGCGCGCGCAGCTGGCTGACGGCCCAACGCAGAAGCTTGCGGCCTATGCCCTGCCGCTGCCAGTTCCCGGCAACAAAAAACATGGCAATGTGCGAGCCGCCGCGCACCTCTAGGGACCCGACAAGCTCATCCCCCCTGTGGGCCACGAAAATGCGACTGATGCTGCCGAGACGCTCACCAAGGCTCTGGGGCGTACTGTAGCGCTTGAATTCCTGCGCCCCTGCGGGGGTGAATTCGGGCGCAACGCAGGCGTCGAACACGGCGTCGATATGCGCGGAAAGCGCGGCAACGTGACCGGGAGCCAACTCGGAGAATGTGATGGACATACCGCCTCCTTGCGCGCATTACGCGTCGCGTACGGCGCGAACCCAGTTCATACAGGTCGTATCGTGAGCGCCGAGAAATCCAAGCTCCATATCCGCGTACCATGCGGCGGCATAGGTCCTGCGGTCGGCGGACCACAGACGCCTGCACACGGTGCTAAAAAGCGGCGGCGCACACTGGGCGCGCCCCTTTTGCACCGGCTCGACGAGGGACAAAAGCTCCTCCGCGGTGGGCAGTCGCCATGCGGGGGCACCTGCGGGAAGACGCGCATTAAGCGCGTCAACATAACCGTGGGCCGTCGGCCAGTCCATCGCCTCGGGCGAACAGCCTTGCTGCCAGACGAGACCGGTGGCGGCGTCGTACACCTCGGCGCCGTGGGCGGTGAAATCATTGCGGCAGTAGGCCTCGGGCCGCCACAGAGCGTCGAGCCCCAAATCCTGAGGCCGCACCTTAGGTCCGGTATGCACGGGGTTGCGCCGGAGTGGCGCTGGCCACGGCAGTGTGAGGAATTCTTCGTCCGGCGCGTCACCGGGCAGGCGACAGCTTGCTTGCGTGCGCTCCGCCCAACTGCGGACGGCCTCGGTGATGGCGCCAGCCATAGCCTCCGCGCTGGCAAAACGTTGCTCGGGGTCGGGATGCGTGGCGCAGTGCAGCAGCGCATCCCACTGGTCGTCAAGGTCGGTGTTCAGGGCGCTTGGCTCCTGCTCGAACAACTCGGGAAGCCGCCCGGTGAGCATGCGGTACAGCATAACGCCAACGCCGTACAAATCCGCCCGCCCGTCCACAGCGTCGGGAGACGCCTCCTGCTCGGGAGCGGCGTAAAACGGTGATCCGACCTGCTCCGCGCCATGCAGACGAATACGCTCGCCGCGGAGCTTGGACAGACCAAAATCAATTATGCGCACAGCCTGGCCGGGGGCGAGAAGCAGATTAAAGGGCTTCACATCACGGTGAACAACGCCGCGGGCATGCAGTTCGCCAAGGCCGCTGAGGGTCTGGAGTGCAATGTCGGCGGCGCGGTCCACGGTCAGCACGCGGGAGGGGTCTTCGACGCGGTAGGTCTCACCGATGAGCGCACCGACGTTCTCGCAGCAGTATTCCATGGTGAAAAACGGCCGCCCGGAGGCATCACGCCCCACGCTCTCCACGGGTGCGATGTTGGGGTGGCGGAAGCCTTGCATGATCTCGGCCTCGGCGAGAAAACGCCGCTCCAACTCCTCCATGCCCGTGATGGCCTCCAGCATCTCGGCGGGGTCCAGCACCTTCAGCGCCACAAGGGGGCTTCCGGGCTTTGCGGCCTTGTACACCGCGCCCATGCCGCCACGCCCAAGACGTCCGTGAATCCTGTACCCGCCGATGCTGCGCATAGGCTACCCGAGGAGCATGTCGGCGAACTGGTCCGGCACGCCCTGCGCCTTCATCTTTTCGGCCACGGGGCGGGCGTCGTAGTCCACGTAGCGGACGGTGACGATGCGCGCCTCGGTGTCGTAGATGACGTACTTGGCCTTGCGGTTAAAATCGTCGCGGGGCTGCCCCACGCTGCCGACGTTGACCAAATACTTCACTCCGGCGTCCAGCTGATGGTCGCCCTCGCCGATGTCCTGACGCGTGGGGCCGCTTGGCGCGTTGGTGACAAGCTCCAGCAAATGCGTGTGGCCGAGGAAGCACACATCCTCGGGCATGCGTGAAAAGGTCTTGCGCAGCTTGGCGTCGTCCGCGGCGTAGAGGTAATAGTAGGGGCTGTCCGGCGGATACCCGTGCACAAACCGAAGCCCGTGGCGAAGCACCACACGCGGCAGGGAGGCGATGTAGTCAAAGGTCTCGTCGGACAGCAGGGACGCCGTGACTTCAAGGGCGATGCGCGGCTTGGGGTTGAACCACACGCGGTGCCGCTCGCGCAGCAGGCCGTGCTCGTGGTTGCCAAGGACGGAGGTGATGCCCCGCTCCTTCAAAAGCGCCACGCACTCGTTGGGGTCCGGGCCGTAGCCCACGTTGTCGCCAAGGCCGATGATGTCGTCCACCTGCTGGGCGTCAATGTCCGCCAGCACCTTGCGAAAGGCGTCCACATTGCCGTGAATATCTGAAAAAATGGCTATTCTCATACCTGTATCCGTTTCCAAAGCACTACGGCCGCGAGCCGTCCTTGAACCGCCGCGCAGCCGCCACAAAATTGGGCGCCCACCATGGCGCGCCAAAGGCGTGGATGTGGGCATACCCGGCAAAGACATTGTTTTTGACGATGCCGTCCCGCCCGTCAATGGTCCCCTTGCCCCGCTCCATGGCGAGGACCGTGGGATGCGCCGAGGGAGCGTTCGTCACGCACGCGGAATAGTGGAATTCATGCCCGGGCACAACCGCGCCAACGGGATGGTACGGATTCTCGCGCTCTACGCGGGCCTCAATGTACCCAAGGCCCTGCGGATGCGGGCGAAACTCCGTGTGCACATCCAGCACGCCCGCCATGGGGTACTCCGTGCCCTCATAGGTCACCCCTTGCGTGAGATACATAAAGCCCCCGCACTCAGCGTAGATGGGCA
>NZ_JBUDSW010000289.1:0-4193 GCF_054921475.1 Desulfobaculum sp.
CACCGCCGTGCCCGCACCGGCGAAGCCGCCAGCCGCCACCGCCGTCGGCCCAAAGACCATACGCGCGCCCTGCCCCGGCTCCAGCGCGTCCATCCCCGCGCGTCGCCGTGCGGCCTGCTGCACCTCTGCGGTGGTCATCTCGCCCGCCTCTTCGGCGGGAAGCACCTTGAGGTAGTTCATCGCAAGGGTTTTTAGCGTACTCCGGACGGAATCAAAGGCCGGACGCGACCACGGCTTTGTTACTTTAAGGAGCGCCCCGCCGATGAGGTCCGAAAGCGCCTCCCCGCCGCCCTCGGCTACGGCGGACGCCAAGGCTTCGGGCTTCACGTCCTGCGGGTCCAGCCCCTGCTTTTGCGCTTCCTCCAGAAACTGATCGTACTCCGCCGCGCCAAGCACGGTGCCGCCGCCAAGAGCGTACCCCACAAGGCTTCCTGCGGGGCCGGCCGGAACAGCCGCCACCGCGCCGGGCAGGCCTGCGGCAATGGAGACCGGTGCGGACGCCGCGCCCTCGTACAGCGCGCGCCGGACCTCACTCTGGCGCGCCTGCGTGGACGGCTGGAAGAACGGCAAACGCTCGGCCCGCTCCGTGCCAGCAATAACGCGGGACGGCAGACCGCCCTGCGTCTCGTCCCCGGCTCTGCCAAGGGCCGTGCGCGCCGCGCGGGCAAAGGTCTGCGGCGTATCAAGGACAAGGCCACGCGCCAGCGCCGCGCCGACATCCTCGCCCACGGTGCGGCGCGGCGGAGCATCCGTCCCCGGTTCTGGTGCTTCCAGCTCGCCGCGTCCCCACGCGCCAAGGCCGATGCCAAGGGGCGTCACGGGCCGGATGCGTCCAAGCAGCCGCGCCGCGGGCTTCACGTAGGCATCAAGGAAGCCTGAGGCACTGTCGTCAGGCGGCGCAGGCTGTTGTTCGCCCTGCGGCTCGCCCTGAAAACCATCGAGCCCAGCAACATACTGCCGGGACGCCGCAAGCATCTCCTCCCGGCTCATGGAATCGGGGAACGCCACAACCTTTCCGTCCGGCATGCGTACGTTGACCATCATTCAAAGGTCCCGGTCGAAGGATTGAACACAAAGTCGGCCCCGCCCGCCTGCGACATGGTCAGCCCCTCGCCGTCCTGCGCAAAGGGGCTCATGCCCGCGGCGATGCGCTTTCGCGCGTGGTGGACGGCCTTTTGGAGAATCTGGGGCGTAGCCTTGTCGCCGCGCAGAAGCAGGTCCACTTCCTCGCGGCTGAGCGTTGGCACCAGAAGCGGGATTTCGCGCTCTTTGCCGTCGAATTCAACGCCGACGGAAAGCTCTGTGGAGATGCCGCCGCCGGGGCGCTCCAGTTCGCCGAGGAAGCCCTGCCCCTTGGGCGTGCCGTCCACGCGCAGGCCGTAGCCGCGTCCCTGTTGTGGGCGCCCCTGCTGTACTGGCGGCTGCTCGCGCGCGGGCATGGGCGCGGCCTGTTGAGGCGCGCCGTTCTGCGGCTTGCGCACCTTGGCCCGGACCATGGATCCGCCGCTGATGCCGGGGTCTTGAAGCTGTGGCTCCAGCCCCTTGCCGCGCATACTGTCCGGCAGGAAGCGGATGCCAAAACGCTTCATGTTCTCCGGCGAGGCCGCCACGGTGACGGGATTGCCCCAGACGTCCTTCTGGCCCGTGTTGGCGATGGCGTCCCACGCGCGCTTAAAGTCCACCCACGAGGACACGGTAGAGCCGTCGGGCATAATCCACACGCCGCCGGGGCTGTCGGCTGTCTTGGGCTGTGGCGGCGCAGGCTTTTGACCGCCCTTGACCGGGACCGCTCGCGGGCCGTCCTCACCGGGCTGTACCGTGTAGAGCGAGCCGCCCACGGTGTAGATTTTCGGCGGCTTGTCCTCGCGCGGGGCCTGCGCGCCGGGAATGGGCACCGCGCGCATTCCGCCCGCGTCGTCGCTGACGATGTTCACGAGGCTTCCGCCCACATTGCGGATGAGCGGGTCTTTCTCCTTGGCCGTGCCAAAGCGCGCGTTGAGCCAGGAGCGAAAGCCCTCGGGCGAGCGCATGGCCGCGGCCTTTTGCACCGCGTCGCCGGGTCCGGCAAAGCGGATGTCGCCGCCTTCCACGTACTGCTTGGCTCCGTCCTTGCCCTGACGGTAGGGGCGCAGGGTAAAGGCCTCGCCCTTGCCTGTGACGGCCTCGTAGCGGTAGTCGTCGGGAAAGATGTCCGAGGCCACCTGCGCCACCACCTGCGGGTCGCCGTCGGACAGAATGACCTTGCGCACGGCGTCGTCGCGCTGGCGCGTGAGCTGCGTCATCTCGTGGCGGAGCTTGGCGGCGTCGTACCCAAGGCGCTGGGCGGCCTGCTCAAGCTGGGCAGACTGCGCCCTGCCATGACGCCGCGCGGCCTCGTCCCACACCTTGGGGCTGACGTTGTCCGGGCGCTCCTGCGGGCCATAGCCGCCGCTGTGGCGCTGCATAAGGTCGTCCACGTCGCGTTCAAACATGCCGGCCTTGGCGTCCTTCACCACCTGACTGCCCACCATTCCCAGCTTTACCCAGTCGTCAAATCCCATGGCTAGCTTCCTCCCAAAAGGCCGAGGCCTGCCCCGCCCATGGCGCCAATTGCGGTGCCCCAGCCGGGCATAATCTGCGTGCCAATCATCGCGCCGCCCATGGCGCCGCCTGCGGCATTGCCTGCTCCGCCGCCCTTGCCGGTGGTCCGGACGCTTACCGGCTGCATGCCGTAGTTGTTGGCGGCCATAGCCTGCGAGGACAGCCCAAGGGCCATATCCCCGGCGTTATGCACGGGCATCCGCTGCATATCCGCGCGGGTGTGGGGCATCGCGGCCAGCGCCATGCCGCCGGTGTCCCCCGTCCCCGGTAGGCCCGAGGCCCGGCCACGCACCTGCATGGCCGTGGTCATCTTGGAAAACGCCCGGTCCTTCTCCTGCTCCCGCGCTATGGTGCGCGCTCCGCCCATGGCGCGGGCCTTGTCCAGCCCGGTATCCGCAAGAAGCGCCGCCGTACGTCCGCCCGTCAGGCCCATACGCGCGGCGCTCCGGCGCACGGCCCCGCCAGCGTCCTTAAAGCTCTGGGCAACGTCCGCGGACGCGCGCCCCATGGCTCCGGCCACATCCGGGCCCTTGGCGGCCTCGGCGTAGAACTGCTGCGTGACCGGGGCGGCGGCCTCCAGCTCGCTGAGCTGGGTTTCACGCAGGGCGTCCTTGACGGCGCGGCCCTCGGTGATGTCGCGCATCTGTTCCTGAAGCCCAAGGCGCGCCGCCTCCGTGCGCAGGGGCAACAGCTCCGACTGCGACGACAGCTCGGCGCTGCGAAGGCCCTGCTCCTGCGGCAACAGGTCGCGGTTTGCGCCCACCACCTGCTCCTCATAGGGCAGGAAATGGTCCAGATAGATATTGAACAGGTCATCCGCGCGGGCGTCCTGCTTCTCCGCAATGCTCGCCATGCGCCGCGCGGCCTGCGGGTCCTGCGCCGTGTATTCAACGTTCTTGCCGGTATCGAGACTCATGACCGCTCCTCCAGATAGCTCCCGAAGCTTTCGTCATGGATCATGCGCCGGATCTCGGGACTGACCGTACGCATCCAGTCGTATCCGCCCACGATGTAGGCGCACATGTTCACGATGTCCCCGGCCATATCCCGCAGGACAAAGGCCACGTGCATCTCATGCCCGCGCCCGCTCTCCTCAAAGCGGTTGGCGTCGAACCACGCGTTCATATAGCTGGCCATCAGCGGCACCAGCTTGGCGTAATGCCGCGCGTAGAAGGGATTTCGCGGCAGTTCCACCAGTGCGTACCAAAAGGCCCGGTTCACGGCTTCGGGCGGCACGTCCCGGTCGCCGTCGATGATGTCGTCCCACACCTGCGAAATGTGGCTGACCATATGCACAAGGGCGGCGGCGTCCGTGTCGCCGCGCAGAAAATGCAGAATACGGCGGGACTGGCGGCGCTGCGCGAGGGTCTGGGGCATGGTCAGTCTCCTATGGCGATGATGTTCACGTCCCCGCTGGCGAGGACCGTGGCGCTGGCAAGGTGAAAGTCGAACGCGTCGAACTGGATTTCGTTGGTGATCCCGGACGGGTTGGTCGCGTAGCGCCACAGCGTGGCGGATACGGTGACGCTGGTCAGCGTCAGCGACGCCGACGCGGCGCAGTTGGTGAGCGAGGTGAAGGCCAGCTCAAAGGACGAGGACGACAGCACCGAGCC
>NZ_JBUDSW010000290.1:0-4161 GCF_054921475.1 Desulfobaculum sp.
CTGTGCGCACATGGGATTCTTAAGGGCCCACGGCCCTTAAGCCTGCGGAGCACAACACGCCCCGCGCCGCCACCTTCGGCCTGCCGTTGGCACCCACCGCCCGAGGGGATGGGCGACAACGTTTTGTTATGAAGCCTGCGCCGTCGCAGGTGTGTGTATTTGAACGCATTGCAAGGGATGGAAGGGATATGGATAAGATGCGACTGTTGACTCCCGGTCCCACGCCGATGCCGGAGGAAGTCCGGCTGACGTTGGCCATGGATATGGTGCACCACCGCAAGCCGGGCTTTACGGCGCTGCTTGGCGAGATTCAGAAGGATTTGCGCTGGCTCTTTGGCACCAGCCAGCCAGTGGTGGCGATGTCGTCGTCCGGCACGGGCGCGATGACGGCGGCGGCCACGAATCTGTTTTCCAAGGGCGATCAGGTTATCGTTATTGAGGGCGGCAAGTTTGGCGAGCGCTGGGGCGAGATTGCCTCCACCTACGGGCTGGACGCGGCCATTGTCAGCGTGCCGTGGGGCAAGGCCATTACGGTGGAGCACCTGCGCACGGCGCTGGAGAAGTTCCCCAAGGCCAAGGGCATCCTTGTGCAGGCGTCGGAGACGTCTACAGGCGTGCTGCATCCCATCAAGGAGCTTGCGGCGTTTACGCGGGAGCGGGACGTCCTCTTGGTGGTGGATGGCATCTCGGCGGTTGGCATCTCGCCATGCCCGATGGATGAGTGGGGCGTGGACTGCTTGCTGACTGGCTCGCAAAAGGGGCTGATGCTGCCGCCGGGGCTGTCGTTTTTGGCGCTCTCCGAGCGGGCGTGGAAGCGCGTGGAAGAGGTGAAGCCGCGCGAGTTCTACTTTAACCTGCTGGGCGAGCGGGAAAAGATCGAGAAGAATTCCCAGACGCTGTTTACGCCGCCCATTAATTTGCTCATGGGCCTGCACACCTGCCTTGCCATGTTCAAGGAGCAGGGGCTGGAGAACGTGTACCGCAGGCAGTGGGCGCTGACGCAGTTGGTGCGCAGTGCCGCGCGCGCCATGGGCCTTGAGCTGTTTGCCGAGGAGCACTTTACGTGGGGCCTGACGAGCATCCGCCTGCCCGAGGGCGTGGACGGAAGCGCAGTGCTCCAGTGCTGCGCGGAGCGCTATGGCGTAGTGCTGGCTGGCGGTCAGGGCGCGATGAAGGGGCGCATTGTCCGCTTTGGTCATATGGGCCACGTGGACTACGGCGATGTGCTGGCGGGCCTGCATGCGCTGGCGAGCGCGCTTGAAGCCTGTGGTGGCTACACGGCCTCGCGGGACTACATGGAGCAGGGTATGCGCGCGTACGAGGCCGCCATGGCTGAGGGCTGCCCCGAATAGGCGCGGCGCCGGAGCAGGGCGGCCACCCGGCAGGGTGTGCGGCCCTTTCGGCGGATGTGCATGCACAGATGACGCAAGGAGCGTTACGATGTCTGACGAAAAGAAGACCATGGACGCGGCGTCGGGGAACATCCCGCTGCCGCAGGTGACATTTTCCACCTTTGTGATGTCGCTGGCGTCGTCGGCGCTGGTGCCGCTGGGCGAGGTGCCGGACCCGGAAACCGGCAAGCCTACGGAGAATTTGGCGCTGGCCAAGCATTCCATTGATGTCCTCTCCATGCTGGAGGAGAAGACCAAGGGCAATCTGGACGACGAGGAGCGGCAGCTCATCACGGATTTGCTGTACGACCTGCGCATGAAATACGTGCTGAAGACAAGGTAGGGGATGAGTATGACACAGCGTACCCCTGTCGGTCTTGTTGGGGTGACCGGGTATACCGGCATCGAGTTGGCGCGGCTTTTGGCGCGGCACGAGGGCATGGAACTGGTGCGGGCTACGTCGCGGTCCGAGGCGGGCAAAAGCCTGAGCGAGCTGTTCCCCAGCCTTGCGGGCTTTCCCATTGGTGATGTGGTGGTGTCCGTGCCGGATGTGGCGGACCTTGCCGAGGCGTGCGAATTGGTCTTTTTGGCGGTGCCGCATGGCACGGCCATGGATATGGCGGCGGAGCTGGTGGCGCGCGGCGTGAAGGTGGTGGACCTGTCCGCCGACTTCCGCATCAAGGACGCGGGCACCTACGCCGACTGGTACGGTCTTGAGCACCGCCACCCGGAGCTTTTGCCCGAGGCCGTCTTTGGCCTGCCGGAGTTTAATGCCGAGGCCGTGCGCGGCGCGCGGCTGGTGGCGAATCCGGGGTGTTATCCGACGTCCGTCATTTTGGGCCTGTCCCCGGCGCTGCGCGAGGGCATTGTGGAGACGGACGGCATTGTGGTGGACTCCAAGTCCGGCACCACGGGCGCGGGCCGCAAGGCCAGCGTTGGCTCGCTGTTTTGCGAGGTGGCGGACTCCTTTAAGGCGTACAACCTTGGCAAGCACCGCCATACGCCCGAGATTGAGCAGGAGTTGTCCGGCGTTGCCGGCGCGGAGATGACCGTGTCGTTCAACACGCACCTGTTGCCCATCAGCCGGGGCATCCTGAGCACGAGCTACGCCCGTCTCAAGAAAAGCCTTTCATTGGATGAAGTGCATTTGCTATACTCCAAGGCGTACGAAAAGGCCCCGTGGGTGCGCGTTTTGCCCCTTGGCAAGCTGCCTGAGACGCGTTTTGTCCGGGGCACAATGTTCTGTGATATCGGACTGGTTGTCGATCCCAGAACGCAGCGCCTGATTGTTGTTTCTGCCATAGACAATCTGTGCCGTGGCGCATCCGGGCAGGCGCTGGCCAATGCCAACGTTATGCTTGGGCTTGATATGGGACTGGGGTTGGACCTTGTCCCACTGGTACCCTGATTTCGCCTCTGGCGCTTTATGAGGACGTCCATGCTTGAAATTACGCAGAGTGAATCTGCCGCCTCGCAACTTGCCGAATCTGTCTTTGTGGCCCGTCAGCCCATTTTTGACCAAGACCAAAAGGTCTTTGGCTATGAGTTGTTGTTCCGCAGTTCCGGTGATGCGACAGGGGCCTTTGTGACGGATTCGGACATGGCCACGACCAAGGTCATCGCCGACGGCTTTCTGCTGGCGTACGCAGGCATGGAAGAGGGGCAGCGCGCCCTGATCAACTTCCCCAAAAAGCTCCTGCTGGAGGACGCCGCCTACGCCCTGCCGCCGGATATCGCCATTGTGGAGATTCTGGAGGACGTCAGCCCGGACGCCGATGTGCTTGAGGCTGTGGCCGCCATCAAGGAAGCAGGCTTCATGCTCGCCATGGACGACTATATGGGCGAGCCGGAGCTTGAGCCGTTCCTTAAGTATGTGGACATCATCAAGGTGGACATCCTTGGGCTGGATTCCGACCCGCAGCGCATCCGCGAGACGGTGGATAAGCTGAAGTCCTACGACTGTACGCTGCTGGCGGAAAAGGTGGAGGACGTCGAGACCTTTGAGGTGACGCGAAAGCTTGGGTTTTCGCTGTTTCAGGGGTTCTTTTTCTCCAAGCCGGAGATTATCCCCGGCAAAAAGATTTCCTCCAGCGAAATAGCCAAGATTCAGTTGCTCAAGGAGCTGGGCCGCACGGACTTTGACGTGGTCCGCCTTGGACGCATTATTCAGGCAGACCTGTCCCTGACGTATCGCCTGTTTCAGTATATCAACTCCGTGGGCCTTGGCGTGCGCTACAAGGTGGAATCCGTCGCCCGCGCCATTACGCTGCTTGGCCAGCGCCAGTTGGCCCAGTGGCTGCGCGTTGCCATCATGTCCGACCTTAGCCCCAACAAAAAGGCTGAGGAGGTCGCCTTCCTGTCCGTGCACCGGGGGCGCTTTTTGGAATTGATGGAAGATTTGTCCAAAAAGTTTGGCATCTCGCCGGAGACCATGTTCCTGCTGGGGCTGTTCTCACTCCTCGACGCGCTGCTTGGGCAGCCCATGGAGGAGATTCTGGAGAATGTGCCGCTGGATGACGAGGTTAAAGAGGCCCTTGTGGGACAGGAAAACCGCCTCAAGCCGCTGCTGGAGCTGTCCCGCGCCTATGAGCGTGGACAGTGGGCGCACGTGCAGGAGGTGGTGCAAGCCACAGGCATCCGGCAGGAGGACGCCGATAAATTCTACGTGCAGGCCATGGCGTGGACGCAGGAAATCTTGGGCAAGAGCGACGACGCCGCCTGATTGCCCGGCCACCCGTTTCACACAAGCGCGCCCGGAAGGCTTCTGCCT
>NZ_JBUDSW010000291.1:0-4136 GCF_054921475.1 Desulfobaculum sp.
CGGACCACAGGGGGTGGGCGAACACATCAGCCGGCGCAATGCCAGCAAAGCGGCTCAGCGAACTGGACGTGGTGATTTTAAAAGGCAGGAAAAAGGCGACAAGCTCGGCGCGGCGCTCCTTGGTGGGGTTGTATATATCATTAGAGAGGCTGTGGACCTCGGACCACGTGGTATCAAGGGCAACGCTGCGCAGCGTGGTAGGCGTCTGCTGCTGCACCATGATGTTCAGCGGCGTCGCGAGGATGCGCACGGAGTCGGTATCTGGCGAGAATCCCTTGAGGGGCAGTGTAATACGGCGGTAGCCGTCGCAGGCGATGGCGTGGATGTCCGTCTCTGTGACCACAAGGGCGTAGAACTCGCGGCGTTCTGCCTCGGCGACGATGATTTTGCGCACCGGCTGGTCAAAGCGCTGGCCTGTATTGCGGCAGACCGGCTCGCCCTTGACCATCAGCAGGTGGAACAGCTGGCCGGTGTCGTCCAGCAGAAACGCGCCCCAGTCAAAGGGCTTTTGGTTGGTGGGATTCATGGCCGCCAAGGTGCCGGGGAAGGTGAAGCCCGCGTCCGTGAGGGCGGCGGTGAACCGCTGGGACTTGTCGGTATTCACGCGGTTGGTTTTGCAGTCCAGAAACTCCAGCCTGTCGCCAAGGCGGAACATATCCGGCGGATACTCCAGATTGGTGCCGCGCGGGGAGGACTCCATAAGCAGGCCAAGGGGCGGCTCTGGGGTGTTGATGTCGCGCGGGGACAGACGGATGAACTGCATGCGCCGGGCAATCTGCTCTGCGGTGAAGGGCTGGCCTTTGACCATGCCGTCCCACTGCCCCCACTTGGCAAGGTTGCCGTGGAACATGAAGGGCAGGGCGCGGCAGTAGGCGACGTAGTCGAGGGGCGCGCCGTTCTCGTCGAAGCGCTCAAGGCCGCTGTCCGTGCTTTTTTGCATAACAAAGCGTTCAAGTACGGAGCTGTAAAAGACCACGGGCGTGCCGGAGCGGGTGCTGGTGGCCTTGTGCGCCACAATGGGCAGGGTGCTGGCAAGCACAAAGATGATGATGGCAAGCGCGCAGGCGCGGGCGAGGGCTACCATGTTGTCCCCCTTTTGAAGCGGTGGGCCAGAAGGTCCAGCGGCAGAAGCCACAGCAGGCACAGCACCGCGTAGCCGGGCAGAATGGGACCATAGGCCGCCGGGACGGGGTTATCAAAGAGCGGCAGCAGAAACAGGACAAAAATGGCGCTGAGGAACAGCTTTCGCGCGGGGCGCGGTTCCATGATGACAAGCGCCGTGCCCATATATGCGGGAATGCCCGCCAGAAGCCACGGTGCGGTGGTTGTCATGGCGTTTGTCACGGCCTCTGCGGGCATATATGCCGCCACAATGGCCGCCACACCCGCCAAGGTGAGTGCCGCCACGCCAAGGGTCGCCCCAAGGCCGATGGCGACGATGGAATAGATTGCCTTGCGGTGCGGCACGGGCAGATGAAAGAGCAGGCGCAGGCGCTTGCCCGAACACTCCGGCACAAACTGAAACAGCGCAAACCAGATGCCCGAGAAGGCCGTGACCAACTGCACGTGGTTGTAAAACACTTTCTCGTAGAAGACGGCGTCCAGCCACAGCATGACCGGGCCAATGACTTCCGCGACGTGGCGAAAGCTGACCAGCGTGTACCCAAGGGCGAGACCGGCAACAGCCAGCGGCACCCAGAACACGCGACGGAGCTTCAGCCACTCCTTGTATGCCAATGCAGAATGCATGCGTTCTCCAAAAGGCGGGGGCGCATGCCGCGCCCCCGCGTCGTACTTAGTATTTTCCGGTGATGCCGATGAAGGCGTCTTCGAAGTCCATGGGTGTTTCCGTCAGGTCATCCACGGCCACACCTGCCGAGGCAAGGGCGGCGCGCATCTCGTCATAGGCCAGATAGCCGTAGATGCTGGTCGTCGCGGCGCTGTGCTCCACATTGGCAATGTGCCCTGTGGGGCGCAGGCGGTCCGTGACTTCCGTACGCGGCAGTCTGTAGCCGTGGAAGGAGGCCAAGAAGTCCTCCTTGCGCCCGGTAACAAGAGTTTTGCCGCTTTGGATGATGACCATCCGGTCAATGAGCTTGTCGAGGTCCTGCACCACGTGGGAGGTCACAAGCACGGTGGTGCCGCGCTCGGCCACGTATTCCTGAAGGAACTCAAGGAACAGCCGCCGGTAGCCGACGTCCAGCCCCATGGAGTAGTCGTCCAGCAGCATTAGGCGCGGGGTTTGGGCCATGATGAGGCCCAGCACCACCTGCGATCGCTGCCCGCAGGACATGCGCGAGATGCGCCGCGTCACCGGAACATCCAGCCGTCCGACAAGGTCGTAGAACACGTCCCGCTCCCACTTGGGGTAGAAGGCGGCGTGAAAGCGCTCTATCTCCTCAATGGACATGAAGTCGTACTGGATGAACCGCTCGTGCAGCAGGCCGATATCGCGCCGGGTGGCCGGGGCAATGTCGTTGCTTGGTTCGCCGAGCACGCGGCACTGACCGGACAGCGGCCGCAGGAATCCCATCAGGATATTGATGGTGGTGGTCTTTCCCGCGCCGTTCTTGCCCAACAGCCCGAAGATGCTCCCCGGCTCCACGTCGAAGGTCAGCCCGTCCAGAACGGTCTTCTCCCCGTAGCTGTGCCGCAGGTCGCGGCAGGATATGACTGGTCCGCTGTGCATCTTAGAACTCGTAGGTCATACCGGCCCAGAACTGCCGACCGGTCAGACGGTTGCCGTCGCTGTCCACGATGGACGTGGCGTCAAAGACGTTGGTCACGGTGAGGTTCAGCGTCAGCAGCTGGTTCTTGTACTTCCACGCCTCGTAGTCGATCTGCCAGTCGAAGGTCATGGCATCGGAGATGTTTTTGTCGTCGTACTTGTAGTACCTGATGCCGTCGTCATCGGTGTAGGTGCCGTCTTTGGAGATGGCGCGCATGCCCGTGACGTAGCGGGTGGTGTTGGTAAAGGTCAGCTTGTCGTAGAAACGGCCGCTGTAGATAAAGGTCAGCACCCACGGACGGTTGAAGTTGGAGGCAGGCAATTCATCACGGTTGATGAGTTCCCCGTCGTAGTAGACTTTGTCAAAGTCGCATCCGGTCAAGAAGTCGTTGTTGGACGGGTCAAGGAAGTCGTTGAAGTTGGTTTCGTTTTCAGAGTACGTGGCGCCAATGCTGAAGTAATGGTTCTTGACCATCTTCTCATAGCTGATGGTGTACCCGGTGTATTCCGTTTCACCATCGTTGGTCATGATGTACTCTTTGCCGAACTTACCGTCGCGGTGCGAGGCGAACTGGTCGTGCCCTTCACGCTGGACGTACTCCAGGGACAAGGTGCCGCCCCAGAGGTTGGCCGTGCCGCCCAGCATCAGTTCATCAGAGTAGGGTGTGTCCAGCCCGGTGATGTCGTAGCTGTTGTTGTTTTTGGACTTAGGGTTTTTCCAATCGCTCAGTACTCCACCTGAGTTGGTACGGCTGTAGGTGTACATCGGTTCATCAGAGCGCAGGGCGTAGGTGAGAAGGGGGGCGCCGTAGTAGCGGTTGGCTCCACCGATGATCATATAGTCGCCGTCACCGAAGATGTCGTAAGTGGCCTTGAATCGGGGTTCGAGGTTCGTGTTCTCCAGGAAATCGTCATAGGAGAGGCGGACCCCCGGGCGCAGGGTGAGGTCGCCGATGCTCATTTCGTCTTCAACGTAGGCACCAAGAAGGTTCATGGAGGCGGAGCGGGAGGTTGCCCCCTTTACGCTTTTGAATCTGGTGTACTGTTCGTCAGCGATGATGCCGCCGCTGCCGTTGTCGATGACTCCAGATTGCAGGTTGGGAAAATAGTAGGCGATGCGGTCGTCTTTCTGGTCGTACTTGCCGAAGACGTTCTCATGGGCGAGGCCCATGTTCAGCACATGAGTGGTGGAGCCGAGGGCCATTTCCCGGGAGCTGAAGTCCAGCATGGAGGATAGGGTGCGCTGCTCGTTGTATGCGCTACCGAAGCCGCCTTCCTTGGCGTAATTGTTGTTGTCACCCCACTGTGTGGAGGAGTTGTTCTCTTTTGTCCAAGTGGTGTGGATATTGTTGTCCGCGTCGCGTTCGGTTCGCATTTGGGAGTAGCCGGTGCGGAATTCCACGGTGCC
>NZ_JBUDSW010000292.1:0-4121 GCF_054921475.1 Desulfobaculum sp.
CGCGACGGGCCGCCAAGGCACAGCGGGCCAGACACGCTGTAGCTGTGCCCGGTAATCCACCCAAGGTCGGCGGTGCACCAGTAGACATCGTCGTCGGTCAGGTCGAAGACGTGCTGCATGGTGCTGGCGGTGTAGGTCAGGTAGCCGCCCGTGGTGTGCACAACGCCCTTGGGCTTGCCGGTGGACCCGGAGGTGTAGAGGATGAACAGGGTATCCTCGGCCTCCATGTGCTCCGGCTCACAAAAGCCCTGCACGTCCTCGGCGGCCACTTCCTCGTGCCACCACGAGTCGCGGCCGTCGGTCATGGAAATGTCGTTGCCCGCGCGCTGCACCACAACGCACTTCTTGACGGTGGGGCATCCGGCAAGGGCTTCGTCGGCGTTGGGCTTGAGGGGAATGGTGCGCCCTGCGCGCAGCACAGCGTCGGCAGTGACGAGCACTTTGGCCTCGCAGTCGTTGACGCGGTTTTGCAGGCTGATGGCGGAGAAGCCGGCAAAAACAATGGAGTGCATGGCCCCGATGCGCGCGCAGGCCAGCATGGCAATAGCCAGCTCCGGCACCATGGGCAGATACAGCGCCACGCGGTCGCCCTTGCCAACGCCCATCTTGCGCAGCACGTTGGCGAACTTGTTCACCTCGGTATGCAGCATCTGGTAGGTGAACACGCGCACGTCCTCGTCCGGCTCACCCTGCCAAATGATGGCGGCCTTGTTGCGGCGGCCATTTTTGATGTGCCTGTCCAGGCAGTTGTAGGCGACATTCAGGGTGCCGCCTTGGAACCACTTGATGTCCGGGGTGTGGAAGTCATACTCCAACCCCTTCTGCGGCGGCGTGAACCACGAAATGAGTTCCTGCGTCCGCTTCATCCAAAAGCCCTCGGGGTCGTCCATGGATGCGGCGTACAGCTCTTCATAGTCCTTCATGGACGCGACCCACGGCGTGCCGTCCCCGCGCGTGAAGGGTTCAAAGAGCCTGTTTTCCTGCATCATGCTTTCAATCTTTTCCTGATCAGTCATATGCACTCCCTTGCTCTGGCCTTGAAAAAAGACAGTCCGCGGCATGTGTGGAGACCGTTGCAGCAGTTCGGACTCCATCGTTTATTGAATACACGCTTTTATAGGCCTTGAGAATTTCAGTGGACATGTTTTTTTGGTAAACGGCAGAAAAGAATGGTATGAGCGGAACTTAGAGGCTTCTATCGGCCACCGCCCGGCGGTCGGCGGTCAAACACGACAGGTGAACGGAAAAGAGCGTAGCCACGATGAACCTGACCAATCTGCACACCATGTTCCGGCCCAACTCCGTCGCCGTTATTGGCGCGACGGATACGCCCGGTACGCCCGGCGCGGTCATCCTGCGCAACCTCAAGGACGGCAAGTTCATCGGTCCCATTATGCCGGTGCACGAATCCCTCTCGGAAATAGCCGGACTGCCTGCCTTCCGCTCCATCGACACGCTCCCCCTGACGCCAGACGTCGCCATCATCTGCTCCGCGCCGGAAACGGTGCCGGACTATGTGCTCCAGCTGGGGCACCGCGGTGTGGCCGGGGCCATCATCCTCGGCACCGGCTTTGCGGACCTGCCGCCGGACGCCCACCAAATGCTGGAAGGCGCCATTCTCAGCGCCGCCCGGCGCACGGACCTGCGCCTCTTGGGCGTGGGGAGCATGGGCTTCCTGAACCCCATCATCGGCATCAACGCCAGCCTTGCCCACTGCGACGCCCAGCCCGGGCGCATTGCCTTTGTCACCCAGTCCGACTCGCTGTTCACCACGGTTCTGGACTGGGCGCACGTGCGCAACATTGGCTTTTCACAGTGCATTTCCCTTGGCACACGGCTGGACTTCGGCTTCGGCACGGTGCTGGACTTCCTCAACGCGGACCCGCACACCCGCGCGGTGCTCCTGTACGTGGAGGACATTGAAAACGCGCGGCACTTTATGTCCGCCGCGCGGGCCACATCGCGCAACAAGCCCGTGGTGGTCATTAAGGCAGGGCGCACGCCGCAGGCCGCGCGCGAAATGGCGCGCTTTACCACCCGCGCCCTTGGCGCGGACGCGGTGTACGACGCCGCCTTCCGCCGCGCGGGCATGCTGCGAGTTTCGGATACCGAAGCGCTGTTTGACAGTGTGGAGACCATTGCCCGCTCCAAGCCCTTCAAGGGCGAGCGGCTGGCCATTGTGGTCAACGGCCTAAGCCCGGGCCTCATCACGCTGGACCGCTTTGTGGAGGGCGGGGGAGAGCTGGCGGAAATCGCGCCTGAAACGCGGAACAAGCTGGCCGAACTGCTCGTTGACGAGCCCATGCCCGGATGCCGCGCGGAAGGGTGCGTGGGCAACCCCGTCAACATCGCCGCCAACGCGCCGCCCGAGCGCTACGCCGATGCGCTGCGCATCCTCCTCAAGGCGCCCGGCGTTGACGCCGTGCTGCTGCTGCATTTCCCTTCGGCCCTTGTGGACGGCAAGGAAGCGGCGCAGGCCGTGGCCAAGGCCGCCAAACGCGCCAAGCGCCTTGTGCTCACCAGCTGGGTGGGCGGCGCAAACACCGAAGACGCGCGCGAAGTCTTCAACGAAGCGGGCATCCCCGTCTACTCCACGCCGGACAAGGCCGTCCGCGCGTACTTGAACCTTGTCCACTACCGCCGCAACCAAGACATGCTGGTGGAAACCCCAGCCTCACTGCCGACGTCCTACCAGCCGGAGACGAGCACCGCCCGCCGCGTTATGCAGGCCGCGCTGGACTCCGGGCGCGACAGGCTCACCGTGCCCGAGGCCATGGACATCCTTGCCGCGTACCAAATTCCCGTCCCGGAAACACGCCTTGCCGCCACGGCGGAGGAGGCCGCAGAAGCGGCGGAGGCCATTGGCTTCCCCGTTGCGCTGAAGATTCTCTCCCCGGACCTGGTGTGCAAGTCCAAGGCGGGCGGCGTGGCCCTCGACCTCGACACCCCGCAGGCCGTGATGGACGCCGCGCGCGCCGTGGCTCACCGCGTGTGCTCGGCGCAGCCGGAGTGCTGCATCTCGGGCTTTATTGTCCAGCGCATGGGCCGCAGACCCCGCGCGCACGAGCTGTATATCCATGTGGGCACGGACCCGGTCTTTGGCCCGTATATCAGCTTCGGGCAGGGCGGGGCGGAATCCGAAATACTTGCGGACTCCGCCGTGGCGCTGCCGCCGCTGAACATGACCCTCGCCAAGGAACTCATCTCGCGCACCTTTATCTGGAAGCTCCTGCAGGGGCACGCGGACCGGCCAGCGGCGGACATCGACGCCCTGTGCCTGACGCTGAACAAGGTCTCGCAGCTGCTCATCGACCTGCCGGAAATCACCTCCATGGAAATCAATCCCCTGTTTGCCGACGAGCAGGGCGTGCTGGCCCTTGATGCCGACGTGGTGGTGCACGAGGACGAAGAGGAAACCGGCACCGCGCGCCTTGCCATCCGCCCTTACCCGCGCGAGCTGGAGGAATGCATCACCCTCAAAAACGGCATGCGCATCACCCTGCGCCCCATCCGCCCGGAGGATGAGCCCGCGCACTGGGACTTCCTGTCCAAGCTCTCCATCGAGGACATCCGCTACCGCTTCTTCGGCCATATCCGCGAACTGCCGCGCTCCGAAATGATCCGCCTGACGCAAATCGACTACGACCGCGAAATGGCCTTCATTGCCTCGCGCGAGTCCGACGGCGACGCGCCGGAGACCCTTGGCGTGGTGCGCGGCATGACCAAACCGGACAACTCCGCCATGGAGTTTGCCATTATCATCCGCTCGGACATCAAGCGGCAGGGGCTGGGGCGCATTCTGCTGGACAAGCTGGTGCGCTACGCCACCTCGCGCGGGACCAAGGCCATCATCGGCGAAGCCCTGCTGGAGAACAAAGGCATGGCGGGCCTTGCCGCCGCCCTCGGCTTTGAGGTGACCAAAAACTATCAGGACGACGTTTTTTCCTTCAATATGCCTCTTGTGCGGCTGGAAGACGATGACGGCGAACACGAACCCGGCGACGAGGAGAAAACCCCGGAGCAGGGCGACTAGGGGCATCCACACCCTCGACTGCGGGGCCACATGAGGTCCGTCATGTCGCGGCGGGGTCGCATGTATATTGCCCCCTGAGCCAAAGGCG
>NZ_JBUDSW010000293.1:0-4093 GCF_054921475.1 Desulfobaculum sp.
TGGAGTGGCACGGACACAACGACTTCCACAAGGTGCTCGTCAATGCGTCCACGGCGTGGCTGTATGGTTGTTCCGGGGCCAACGGCACGCTCCTTGGCTTTGGCGAGCGCACGGGCAATGCGCCGCTGGAGGCGCTGATCTTTGAGTACATCTCTCTCACGGGCGAGGACGACGCCGCCGTCACGGAGGTTATCTCCGAGATTGCGGACTACTTCGTGCGCGAGCTGGATTACCGCATTCCGCCCAACTACCCCTTCGTGGGGCGCGACTTCAACGCCACCAGCGCGGGCATCCATGTGGACGGCCTCATCAAAAACGAGGAAATCTACAACATTTTCGACACGGAAAAGATTCTCGCCCGGCCCATCCCCATCATCATCACGGACAAGACCGGCAAGGCGGGCGTGGCGTACTGGATCAACCAGCATCTGGAGCTCAAAGGCTCCGAGCGCATCGACAAGCGTCACCCCACCGTGGGCAAGATTGCCGGGCATATCGCCCGCGCCTACGAAAAGGGCCGCACCACGCACTTCTCCAACAAGGAGATGAAGGCGCTGGTCAAGCGCTTCATGCCCGAACTGTTCCCCTCGGAGTTCGACCACCTCAAGACCGTGGCCCACACGCTGGCCGCCAAGGTCATCGAGCGCCTGTCCAGCCAGTGCGACATCCGGGGTATGGAGACGTCCGCGGTGGAGCGCTGCATGGACGACTTCCTCGCGGAGTACCCGTTCATCCAGTATCTGTACCTCATCGACACCACCGGCCACATTATCAACAGCGCCGTGTGCAACGCCGAGGACCGGCCCAAGTACACGCTGTTCGACTACACCACCGACTTCTCCGACCGTGAATGGTTCACCGTGCCCATGCGCACCGGCAAACTGCACGTGACGGACTTCTACAAGTCGCACTTCACGGGCAAGCTGTGCCTCACCGTCGCCACGCCTGTGGATGACGAGAACATGGAGATTCAGGGCATCCTTGGCGCGGATATCCGCTTTGAGGAATTGCTGCGCCGCCACGAGGCGCTCATCATGGAGGAGGAAGAGGAGAACGGCGAGGCGCACGCCCGCTAGCCCTGCACAGGGCTTCCTTTCCCCACCTGCCCACCAAGGCGCAAAAAAAGGCTCCGGAGTATCTCCGGAGCCTTTTCTGTGTGGTCGGTATCGTGGTGCGCCGCGCGGCTATTGGTACAGCTTCAGGCTGTCGCCGGGGTAGATGCGCGGGGAGGACATATTGTTCCACGCCATGATGCTGCGCGTGCTGACGCCAAAGCGGCGGGCAATGTCATACAGGGTGTCGCCGCGGCGGACCTTGTAGGTGATGAGCTGCTTGGCCTTGCGCGCTTCGGACTTGGTGCGCTTGGCGGCCACGGTGCTTTGGTCCGGGATGTACAGGCGCTGGCCCGGGCGCAGCGTGCTGCGCGACGAGATGCCATTGGCGCGCGCCAGCGTGGCCACGGTGGTGTTGTAGCGCTTAGCCACGTCCCACAGGGTGTCGCCACGGTGGACCGTGTAGTTGGAGCGCGACTGCGCCAGCTGGCGGGTGCGGGCCTTGGAGGTGCCGCGTCCCGGAATGGCAAGGCGCTGCCCCGGCATAATCTTGGAGCGGGTGGTAATCTTGTTGGCGCGGGCCAGTTCGCTGACGCTAACTCCATGGCGGCGGGCGATGGTCCACAGGGAGTCGCCACGGCGCACGCGGTAGGAGCTTGCCGTCAGGTTGCGCTTGGCGGACCGCTTGTTCACCTTCTGGGCGGTCAGGCGGGTTTGGCCCTTGCCCGGAATCTTCAGCGTCTGGCCCGGACGGATGAGGTTGGAGCGCCTGCCGTTGAAGTTCTTCAGCACCGCGATGGGGACGCCAAAGCGGCGGGAAATGCGGTACCACGAATCGCCACGGCGGACCTTGTAGAACGCGTAGTAGCCCGTGTACGTCTTGAAGTCCGCGCTTGCGAGGTAGCCCTGTGCGGCTTCCAGCTTGTCCAGCGGCACGTACACCGTGCTGGACTTCTGCGGGTGGGTTCCCGGCTCCACGTAGGCGGTGTTCATGGCGTGGAATTCCTTCCACGGCACGTCCAGCGCCTTGGCGAAGGCTTTCAGGTCCGTGCGGGGCTTCGTCTCCACGGAGGCAATTTCGCCGGAGCCGCTCCAGTTGGGCTTTTCAAAGCCCAGCGACTCCAGATTGCGGACAATCTTGATCACGGCCATCAGCTTGGGCACGTACTGGCGCGTCTCGCGCGGGAGGTAGTACAGGCGGCGGCCACGGCGCCAGCGGTTCTGGCGCTTTTTGGACAGCTCAAAGAAGTCGTCACAGCCGCTGCGCTTCATGGCGCGCATCACGCGGCCCTCGCCGGCGTTGTACGCCGCAAGGGCAAGGTACCAGTCGTCAAAGTCGCCGTAGAGCTTGGTCAGGTAGTCCGCGGCGGCGTGGGTGGATTTGTAGGGGTCATAGCGCTCATCCATCCACCAGCCAACGTCCAGACCGTACTTTTTGCCCGTAAACGGCATGAACTGCCACAGCCCCTTGGCACCGGCATGCGAACCGGCTTTGGGGTTGAAGCCGCTCTCCACAAAGGGCAAAAACACGAGGTCATGGGGAAGGCCGCGGTCCGCAAAGACCTTGCGGACATACGGAAGATATGTTTCAGAACGCTCAAGCCAACGGGCGAAGTTCTTGCGCCCCCGCTTGTTGTGGGTAAAATACCGGAAGAAGGAGAGCATTTCCTTGGTTTCCACGGAGTCGAGCTGAAAGCTCAGGTCCGCTTCGGTTTCCAGGGCCTCCTGCTCCGTAGCGGACAAAGGCGCTTCGTCCGCTTCGGCAAATTCCTGCACGGCCTCATCACTGGGCTGTTCAGGTTCCTCGCCATGCTCCGGCGCTGCGGCCAATTCGTCCGGCATGCCCTCGTCCACCGTGATGACGGCGTCCTCTTCGGGCAGCGGCTTCTTTGTGGCGCAGGCCGAAAGCCCCGCGATACAGAGGGCGAGGACCAGCACCAGCAAAGTGCGGGTAACGGCCGTCGCGTGTGTATGTGCCTCTGGGGCGTCGGTCTCAGAGTATGTGTATGTGCTCATCGGTTCAGGATGTGTTTGCGCTCAGTCGAGCATGCTAGGTTAGAAAAATATCTAGAGAACAGCTGTTGAAAGTCAAGGAAAATCGGGATGTAGACTCGGGCTTGAGGGCCTAAGTCCCTGAATTTTTTAGGCAGGCAGCAGGGACGTAACTACCATGAATACCAAAGGAAAAAAACGGCAGACCGGCGGTGACGATAACCTCGTTCCCGGACGCAAGCCCGTTTTGGAACTCGTGCAGAATAGCCGCGACACCGTCGATATGGTGTTCGTGCAGGAAGGCGCACGCGGAAAAGATATCGGGGCCATCATCGACGCGTGCCGCGATGGCGGGGTGCGCTTTCGTAAAGTGCCGCGGGGCGATATGGCCCGGATGTTCGACGGCAACCATCAAGGCGTGCTCGCAAGAACATCCGCCGCGTCGTACACCGAGCTGGAGGATTTGCTGGACGCCGCGCTGGACGCGCCGCTGCCGCTTCTCCTCGCCCTTGACCAAGTGCAGGATCCCGGCAACGTGGGCGCTATGGCCCGTACGCTCTACGCCCTCGGCGGGGCCGGAATCATCGTCCCCAAAGACCGCACCGCCTACCTCGGCGGAGCCGCTGTCAAAGCGTCCGCCGGCGCGCTGACACGCCTGCCGGTCGCCCGGGTGGTCAACCTCTCCCGCGCTCTCGATGCGTGCGATGAACGCGGTTGGCCTATCTATGGTTCCATGGTCGACCCCGTCGGAAAGAACATGTACGCGCAAGCATTGTCAACTCCGGCCGTCCTCGTCATGGGTAACGAAGAAAAAGGCATCCGCCCCGGCGTTGCCAAAAGGTGCTCGGAAAAATTGACGATTCCCCTGCGCCGGCCCTTCGACTCCTTCAACGTCGCCCAAGCCGCCGCCATCATCATGGGCGAATTCTCCCGCCAACATGGCTAACGCCGTATGGCGAGATGCTGCGACTCTTCAGCGTCCCCTGCTTCGTGTGGAAGTAGGGGACGTTTTTTTTCTTTTGCCTCCGGCGGCTCAAGGGTGTGACACA
>NZ_JBUDSW010000294.1:0-4075 GCF_054921475.1 Desulfobaculum sp.
GTAATGCCGTTTCGCACGGCGGTGTAGGCTTCCACAAAGGCCGCAAGGTGGTCGCAGACCTTGATCATTTCGCCGTCTTTGGGGTCAAAGGCCGCGCTATCGTACTGGTGGGCCAATTCCTCGCGCGTAACGTTCACGGGTTTGCCGCCCACCCACGCCGTGGCGGTGAATTCCGAGCCGGTCTTGATGCCAAGGTAGTATTCCAGCCGCTCCGCAATATCGCTGTAGTCCCCACTGCGCAGACGGGCAAACACGCGGCGCTCCAGCTCGCTGTCCTCATACTCCTTGATGAGGTCGGCAAGGGGCTCCACGGACTGCTTCACCGGCGAGATGATATCGCGGGTGAGCACCTCGGGCAGGTCGTGATAGAGGGCGGCAAAGAAATTGTTCACCCGCTGGGCGCGCCCGGCATCGGAGGCGATGCTGAAAAAGTAGGAATACGCCGCCACGGTAAACAGGTGCCCCAGCACCGAGGTTTCGGGGATGCGCGGGGTCTGCGACCATCTGGTCTGAAAGCGCAGCTGCCCGCACAGGTGGGCAAAATGGGACAGGGTGGGCTTTGTTGCATCCGGCGACTCGCCGTTCAACCCCAAGCCCTGACTCAATTCGCTGACGCCTTCAAGATCGCTCAGCGCCTCAAGCTTTTGGGCAAAGTTCTCGTCAATCTCCGCCTTTTCCTCATCCCACGTACCCAGCCCGCGGATAAGGCCAAACTCCCAGCTGGATGCATAAAGATGCGCGGCCTCAAGGATGCGGTCGGCCAGGTCCTGCCCGTCGCGCTCCGTGGTCAGGCGGGTTTCAAGGCGCTTCCAAAACGAGCCGCCAAGGGGCTGAAGGCGCGGGGAAAGCTGCTCCAGCACCCACAGGGACAGCTGGCGGTAGTGCTCCGGATTCGCCTTAATCTTGTAGAAGACGGGCGGCTTGATATCGGTTATGACAAGGCGGTAGAGGTAATCGATCAATCCGCCCTCGATAACGCGCAGGCCAAGGGCTATGCGCTTCTCCTGCGGCATATTCCGGGAGTTGAGGACGTACAGCACCCACGCCACCATCATCTTGTGCCCCTGCTTATCCAGCTCGCACAGGTTCATGGGGCGGAGCTTGTCGTTCCAGCGCTTCATGTATGCGCCGGAGAACACGAACTGCAAAAGACTCTTGCGAATGCTTGGCATAATCCCTCCAAAGGGGGTTGTAGACGCGGGAAAGAAGACGATACGTCGCCCGAAAACAAAGCTCAAGCGCCGGAATCGTTGAATTTTCACTTTTTTGCCGTGGGGGCTTTTCAAACGGAGGGGTTTCAGTTACCTTGTCCGTCCCGTTACAATTTTCGTCGCGCTGTCGGTGCATTTCTCGTCCGGCAGTGATATAGAACGACATATGGCACTTCGTTCCAGCACGAGCGAGGAGAGATTTTACAATGAAAACGTACAGCCCCAAGCCTGAGGAAGTCACCAACGACTGGTTCGTTGTGGACGCCGAAGACAAAATCCTTGGCCGTCTCGCCACCGAGATTGCCACCCGCCTGCGTGGTAAGCACAAGCCCGAGTTTGCGCCTCACGTAGATTGCGGTGATTTCATCGTTGTGGTCAATGCCGAGAAGATCAAGGTGACCGGTCACAAGCTGGACCAGAAGATGTACTACCGTCACACTGGCTACCCGGGCGGCATCCGCGAGGCCAACCTCCGGACCATGCTGGAAACCAAGCCTGAGGACGTCATCATCAAGGCTGTTCGCGGCATGCTGCCGAAGAACCGTCTCGGTCGTCAGATCCTCAAAAAGCTCAAGGTCTACACTGGTTCTGAGCATCCCCACGCCTCTCAGCAGCCCAAGCCCCTGGACGTTTAGTCCGGTACAGTGAGGGAGAAATACATTATGAGCAACGAATTTTTCTACGGTACCGGTAAAAGGAAGACCTCCGTCGCCCGCACCCGTCTTTACGACAACGGCAGCGGCCAGATTGTGGTCAATGGACGTCCTTACGAGGACTTCTTCCCCCGCGCCACCCTGCAGATGATCATCCGCCAGCCCCTGAACCTGACCAAAACGATCGGCAAGTTCGACGTTAAGGTCAACGTTTCTGGTGGCGGTCAGGCTGGTCAGGCACAGGCCGTCCGCCACGGCATCGCCCGTGCGCTGATGGAGTTCGATCCCGAACTCCGCGGCCCGCTCAAGAAAGCTGGTCTTATCACCCGCGACGCTCGCGTCAAGGAACGTAAGAAGTACGGCCAGCGCGGTGCACGTGCCAACTTCCAGTTCTCCAAGCGCTAAGATTTTCTTACGCTTCGATTGCTGCTATGAGGGCGAATTCGCTATGGCGAATTCGCCCTTTTTCACGGGCTTTGGCCCACACACAACTTTTTGAGGTGCAGTAGCCCATGGCTTCAAGCAAAGTGCGGCCGCGTCTGCTCTTCGCCGACGAATCCGGCCAGATATACGACCATCCCGGCCTGCTCATGATGACCCGCCGCGGTGACGAGTTCGCCCTGCCCCGCCCGGATGAACTCACCCCCCTGCCCAAGGGCAGCGACGTTTTCCTTCTGCCCGGACGCAGCGCCGTCGGCTTTGACGAAGAAACCGGCGAAGCCATCTGTCTGGACGAAAACGCCGTGGCGGCTTTTGTCTGCCCGGCCTACACCATCACAGGCGTGTCCTCCTACGTCACACAGGACGATGCCCCCATCCTGCCGCTGGTGGCCTACGCCGCCGTAGGCTACGCCAACGGACGCTTTTGGGTGGCCGCCAAGAAAGTGGACGAGGATATGCGGCAGGTCTTTTCCGGCATCCCGGACGAGCGCATCGAAAAGGGCGCGCAAAAGCTCCTGAAAAAATATCCGGACAACCGCCTGATGGGGCATCTGGCCCGGTGCGCGCTGACATTTGGCTGCCCGGCGGCCAAGAACCTCGCCCTTGGGCGCTTTGAAGCGCCGCTGCCCACCTCCCAGACCTGCAACGCCCGCTGCGTTGGCTGTATTTCCCACCAGCCCGAGGATTCCGGCTTCTGCTCGCCGCAAAACCGCATCTCCTTCCGCCCCAAGCCGCAGGAAGTGGTGGAAGTCATGCTGGAGCACAACAGCCGCGAGAAAAAGCGCCCGGTCTACTCCTTCGGGCAGGGCTGCGAGGGCGAACCCCTCACGGAAGCCCGCCTGATTGAGGATTCCATCCGCGCCTTCCGCAAGGCTGGCGGCACAGGCACGGTGAACATCAACACCAACGCCAGCCGCCCCGAGACCATGGAGCCGCTGGCCAAGGCCGGACTCAACTCCATCCGCGTGTCCATGAACAGCGCCAACCCCGGCCTCTACAACGCCTACTACCGCCCCGCAGGCTACGAAGGGCTGGAGCAGGTGAAGGAGACCATCCGCGAGGCCAAAAAGAACGGCCTGTTCGTCTCCCTGAACTACCTCTTCTTCCCCGGCGTCAACGACACCGAGGGCGAACTCGGCATGCTGCAGGACTTCGTGACCGACCTCAAGGTGGACTTCATCCAGCTGCGCAATCTTAATCTGGACCCCGAGCTCTACCTCGACATCGCCCTGCCTTACGCCCCCGGCGCAAACATGGGCTTTAAGCATTTCAAAAAGCGGCTGAAAAAGGCCGCCCCGTGGCTGAACTTCGGCTACTTCAATCCGTTCCTCGGCTAAGCCGCAGGCGGACACACCACGCGTAAAAAACGGGCGGCATCCACTGGATGCCGCCCGTTCTTCGTTGCAGAACGACTCATACTCCGCCCTACCTCTTCTGCACCTGCCCTGCCACGCTGAATTCCACCCACGCAGCAGCCAGCCTCTGCACGCCGAAAAGCGGCCGCCCCCTGCTACGCTTTGCAGTCGCCTGACAACTACGCTGAGCAGGAACCAGTCCTTGCACATCACTGTGCCTGTGGCCCCCGCGCATCAGCCGTGTACGCCCCTGCGGCACTCATGCAGTGCGCCCTGCGCATCACGGCTCCGCACGCAACACCGCAGAGGCAAAACGCCACGCACCAGACGCAAAAAAGCCCTTGCTCCAGAGGAGCAAGGGCTAGACTTGCGGTGTGTGGCAGGCCAGGAGGGATTCGAACCCCCAACATGCGGT
>NZ_JBUDSW010000295.1:0-4072 GCF_054921475.1 Desulfobaculum sp.
GGATGCTGCCGAGGATGAAGTCGTGAATGGCGCGCAGTTCGTCTTGTACTTTAGAGCCATTGTCCCCGGCGCGGGTTGGCGCGTCGCGGAAGATGAGGGCAAAGTTGCGGCGGTTTTCACGGACGTAGTTGGAGTAGACCTCCACCACACAGCTGATGCGGGCGAGGCCGCTTTGACAGTGGCTTTGGGTCATGGCGTCTTTGAGCGCCAGCTCCAATTCCTCGCGTACGCCTGTGATGAGGCTGAGGAATATTTCGTCCTTGCAGGTGAAATGGCGGTAGATGCTGCCTTCGGATATTCCGGCTTCGCGGGCCAGCAGACTGGTGGGGGTATTGTTGAAGCCGCGTTCGGAAAACAGGCGCGCCGCGGCGTCGAGTATTTTATGTCGTGTTGTTTCGCTCACTCGGTTCGGTCCTTCCTTATGCGGATTGGGTGCTCACACAGGTCCTAGCCTCTGAGGGGAACTGCGTCAACCGGGGGAAAGCGCTTGGGGCGCTTTGTCGGTGGAAAAGTGTGCATGATCGGCACGTTGTCTATGCTAAAAAAGGGCCGAGTGTCCACTCGGCCCTTGTGGTGAAGAGGGGAGATGCGCACTACTGCTTCACGGAAGCAATCATTTCTTGCAGGTCGCTGGCCAGTTGCGCCAGTTGCGTGACGGATGTGGAGGAGTGCCCCATGGCCTCTGCGGTTTCTCCGGCAATGCGGTTAATGTCGCCTGCGGAGTGGCTGATTTCTTCGCTGGCGGCGGACTGTTCCTCGGCCGCGCTGGCGATGGACTGCACCTGCGCGGTGGTTTCTTCCACCATGCCGCGGATGGATTCAAGGGCGGCCACGGCGTTGGCGGTGTGGGCGGAGATGCCTTCCATCACTTGCTGGGAGCGGTGCATGCCGTCCACAGTGGTGGCGGTGCTGTTTTGAATGGACTTGACGGCGTGGCCGACTTCCTTGGTGGCGGACATGGTCTTTTCCGCCAGCTTGCGGACCTCGTCCGCCACCACGGCGAAGCCGCGCCCGGCTTCACCGGCGCGGGCGGCCTCGATGGCGGCGTTGAGGGCGAGGAGGTTGGTCTGGTCTGCAATGTCCTCAATCACCTGCACGATGGTGGAGATGCCCGCGGCCTGCTCGCTGAGGGCCTGCATGGAGGTGTCGAGGGAGGCAAAGTCCGAGGTGACTTCCTCGAACCCTTCGATAACGGCGGTGATGACCTCGGTGCCTTCGCCAGCTGTGGTGCGGGTGCGTTCGGCCACTTCGGCGGCGCTGGTGGCGTTGCGCGCCACTTCCAGCACGGAGGCGTTCATCTGTTCAATGGCGGCTGCGGCCTCACTGGCCATGTGCCGCTGCTCCTGCGCCCCGCGGGAGGACTGCTCCACCTGCGCGGAGAGCTCTTCGGAGGCAGAGGCCACCTGAGTGGACACAGACGAGGCGCGGGAGGCCACATCCGCGATGACGGCGCTTTGCTCCTCAATGGCGTGCTGCTGCTGGCGAACTTCTGTGAGGTCGAACCACATGGTCATGGCGCCGGTGCTGGCGCCGTTCATGTCGTGAATGGGGGTGGACACCACGGAGTAGACGCGCTTGTGGCCCTGCTGCGTGACGAAGTCCATTTCGTTCGCAATCTGCGTATTTTCCTTCAGGGCCTTGCCGAGGACGGTGGGGCGCGAGGCGTCGCCAAAGGCGAACTCGCCGGTGGTCATGCCGTGGAAGTCCTCGGGCGCGCCTGTGCGGCCTACGGCGTCCACCATGGCGGCATTCAGGAAGGTGATGCGCTCGGCGGTGTCGGCCACGGCGCAGGGCATGGCAATGCCGCCGAGAATGCCCTGTGCGTAGGAGAGTTTGCTTTTCAGTTCCTCGGTCATGGCGGTGATGTGGCTGGCCAGGCGCGCCGTTTCGTGGGTGAAGGACCCGGAGAGCGTGGCGCTGAGGTCGCCGGCGGCAACGCGTTCGGAAAAGGTGTTGATGGCGGCAAGCGGGCGGACCACAAGGCGGCGGAACAACACGCCCATGACGATGATGACGAAGAGGATGGCCGCCGCGCCGATACACAGCAGAACGTTACGAATGGCAGTAACCTTCACAAGCAGTTCGGCCTTGGGGGCGTTGAGCAGAACGCTCCATCCCATGCCTTCTGCGCGGCGGAAGACGCCGAGCTTGGTGACGCCGGCGAAGGTGTATTCCGTGGTGCCGTTGCCTACGTTTTGAATCTGCTGTTCCAGGACGCTGCCACGCGGGGCGTTGAACATGAGGGCCGGGTCGGGGTGGGCGATGGTGCGCATGTTTTGGTCAAAGACGATGGGGTAGCCGTTGGTGCCGATGGTCAGGGACAGAATGTCGTTGGCGGCAAACCTGTCCCAGTTGGCGCAGACGAGAATGCCGCCCACCAACTCGCCGCCGCGCGTGACGGGCGCGGCAATGTTCATCACCGTGGCGCCGGTAAAGGGCGAGGGCGTAAGGTTCTTGTCCACAAAGGCTTCGTCGCCATTGGCGATGCCGCTGAAATAGGGCTCGTCCTTCACAATTTTGCCGCGGAGCTTTTGGCCGTTGGCATCAAAGCCGGAGACGACCTTGCCGTTGCGGTTGAAGAGTAAAACGGTGTCCAGCCTGTCGTTGGATTTGACGATGTCGCGCAACTGGCTGTTGACGATATAGGCGGTGTCGCGCACGGCGGCGTTCATCATGCCGCGCTGTCCGGCAAGGCTGCTGGCGATGGACACGCCTTCCCCCGAAAAGTCGTCAATCTCCTGCACGAGGGAATCGGCCAGCTTGTTCATAAACGCGGTGTTGTTCGCCAGCTCCAGCTGATAGATGGCGTGGTTCGCGTACAGGACAATGGCCGCGACGGACAGCCCCACCACCACGACGACTGCCAGAATAAATTCCGTTGCTATGCTCTTTATCTTCACGACTCTGCTCCGTTGCTCTGCCGCGCTGCTTCTCTGCGCGGCAACCATCAAAACCGGGTGCGCCGTGCCCCCCACGGCGTGGCGCGAAGTGTGGCCCGGATGCTTGACGGGTTGCGCTCGTCTTGTATGGCAAGCGGGTTATGTGTTGTGCAGTCCTCCAGAACATGTGCCCAGTGCGTCGTTGGTGCGGTGGCGCCGTCACCAGCATGCTGCGGATGAAAATCGCATCGCCCGTCTCCTCATCCGTTTGCGTAAAACGATGTTCCTTGTGCAGGGGATATCGGCAGGTTACGCGTTTTTTGTTAGGTGAGCGTTTACTTTGTGGTTTTGGATAAACGCCCGGTGCGGATGCGTCAATAGTGCTTTGCTCCAAAACGCGCTGGCTCCGGTGCTAGATTGGGATTGCCCCATATTGTTGCGTACGAAACGGAATGTGGCACACCGCTGAATATCCCCGTGGGGCGCGGAAAATGACGGGCGGCGCATTTTGCGCCCTGTTTGCGGGGCCATGCGGCAGGCTTGAATGAGAAAATGGTGAGAAAACAGGATGTTTGAGCCTGTGGCACTGGCTTTGCTATGTTTCGGGCATGAAAACATACACACGATTTGCCATTTGCAGTGCGGGGACCACGCGCACAGCGCGTGTGGAGCCGGTGGTTGGGCGCGCCGACTACTTTTATATTTACGACACCGCCACTGGCGAGGAAACCGCCGTGCCCAATCCCCATAGGGACGAGCAGGAGGGCTGCGGCGTCAATGTGGCGCGGACGCTGGCGGAGCAGGGCGTGGAGGCGGTCTTGGCGGGCAATTGCGGCGCCAAGGCGGCGCGCGCCCTGCGCGAGGCGGGCGTGAAGGTCTCCTACCCCTTTACGGGGACGGTGGATGACGCCATTGCCGCCTTTACGGCCCTGATGCGCGAGGGCGTGTAGCCTAAAGCTGGCGGCGGAGTGGAAAACAGTTGCAACGCGGAGCGCGTGTGCGGCCATATTGCGCCGCTGCGCGCGTTTTGTGCGTGGCGCGCGGTGAACGCGCGGGGCAAGCGCCGCGTCAGCTGGGCAGATATGGACAGAAGAGGCGCGAGCGCAGGGGGGCAATGCCGTCGCAAGGGGCGCCTGGCGCGCCCCTTTGCGTCAGACAAAGTCTTGGGCGCTACGTGTCGGAAGACGTGGCGT
>NZ_JBUDSW010000296.1:0-4049 GCF_054921475.1 Desulfobaculum sp.
GGGGGCATAAGGACTCCCGTCCTTATGTATCCTGCGTGCGCACAAGCCGGATGCGTGGAGACAGGCCTGCCGTCACCCCTGACGACTCCCGCCCCCGCCGGCATGGCAAGCCCGCCGGGGCGGTAATGCCCTACGCTTTTCCCTCCGGGGGCATAAGGACTCCCGTCCTTATGTATCCTGCGTGCGCACAAGCCGGATGCGCGCAGACTGACCTGTCGTCACCCCTGACGACTCCCGCCACCCAACGTCTATTTTATGGGCGGCTTCCGCCCATAAAATCCTAAGGATTGTTAAGGAAATTATTTCCTTAACCCGCCGGAGGCATTGACTTTCTCCCTCTTCCCCTGCCCATCCCCTTTCCCTCTACCACTCGATAGGCTCGACCCCATGGCGCACAAGGTCGTCATTCGCAAGGGCGAAGTGGTTGCAGCCAAAGAAGCCGCGATAGGCGGAGAGTGGCGAGGGGTGGGCGGCTTCGAGGACGAGGTGCTTGGCGGTGTCGATAAGGGCAGCTTTGCTGCGGGCGAAGCTGCCCCACAGGAGAAAGACGACGTGCTGATGCTGGTCCGAAATGGCCGAAACAATGGCGTCGGAGATGCGCTCCCAGCCGAGGCGGCGATGGGAGCCAGCCTTGCCTGCCTCGACGGTGAAGATGGCGTTCAGAAGCAAAACGCCCTGCTGCGCCCAGCGGGTGAGGTCGGTGGAGCACTGACGCTCTTCGCCGTTGTACACGGTGGCCTGAATCTCCTTGAACATGTTGCGCAGGGACGGCGGAACGCGGACACCTTCGGGGACGGAGAAGGAAAGCCCGTGGGCCTGCCCCGGCCCGTGATAGGGATCCTGACCGAGGATGACGACCTTGACGGCGTCAAATGGCGTCTGCGCAAGGGCGTTGAATTCGAGGCCCTCGGGCGGATAGATGGTAGCGGACTGGCGCATGCTGTGAACAGTGTCCAGGAGCGCGGTGTGTGCCCCTTCGGCAAGAAGCGGCACGGCCTGTTCCCAGCCTGCGAGGGACGCTTGTGGAGTGGGCATATGGCGGTTTTCCCTATGGGTTGTCATTACGATGTGCGGGACGCATTGCGGGCGGCCCTTGCGGTGTAAAAAAGCCCCCCGGGCCGATGGTCCGGGGGGCTTTGCATGCGGATGCCGTACGGTCTCCGGTGTGCGGAGAACTAGGCCAGTCCGAGAGCCTTACGCTGCTTTTCCAGCGCCTTGATCTGCTCGTCGAAGTTGGCGAAGCCAGCCTGATGCAGGGCGTCGAGAACGGTGCTCTCCCAGTCCCAGCTGGCGTAGATAACCGGCTTGTGGAAGGTGGCACGGAAACGCTGCATCTCCTGACGGTAGAACTCTTCCTTCTCGGCATCGAGATTTTCGCGAAGCTGCTCGGCAAAGCGGGCAAGCTCGCCCTCGTACCATTCGAGGAAGTCGGCAGGCGTCTTGTACTTCTTGAGGATGTGACCGTAGTTCTCCTCCTCAAGGAGCTTGATAAGACGGTTGAGGTGCTGCTTTCCAAGCCACTTGCCAAGGTTGGCGAGGGGAATGTTCAGCGCCTCGACAGCGGCCATCTCTTCCTTGGTCTGGTGGTAGGTATCCGGCACAACGGAGGCGGAGGTGATGCCGGCAATGGCAACCAGTCCGCGCAGAATCACGCTGTTGGAGACACCCTGACCGCAGAAGCCGACCTTCTTGGCGTACTTCTGACCGGTGAAGATGGTCACGAGGATGGCCCAGATAACGGCCGGGTCCTCTTCGTCGTAGATGTGCTGGAGTCTGGCGTTGTCACGGTCCGTAGCAAGCACCATCTGCGTCATGTCATTGGAGCCGATGGAGAAGCCGTCGAACTCTTCAATGAACTGCTTGGCAAGAATGGCGTTGGCCGGGATTTCGGACATGAGGATGATCTTGAGACCGTCCTCGCCGGACTTCACCTTGTGCACCTGCTCAAGGTAGCGCTTCATGCTGCGCGCTTCTTCCAGCGTACGCACAAAGGGCAGCATGATCTGGAGATTCTTGCCGCCAAACACGCCACGGGCGAGCTTAAAGGCTTCGATTTCCCAGTCATGGATATTACGGGAGACACCGCGGTAGCCAATCATCGGGTTGTCTTCGTAGCTTTCGAAGAGGTTGCCGCCGATGAGGTTGCGGTACTCGTTGGATTTGTAGTCGGTGGTACGGTAGACGATGTCCTTGCCATAGAAGGCCATGGCGAAGAGCGCGAGGCTCTGGGACAGGGTCTGCACGTAGTGTTCCTTGCCGTTGCGGTAGCCGCGGGACTTGATAAGCTCGCGGATGCGCTCGGGCAGGGTGCGGACTTCCTCAATTTCCTTAGCCAGACCGGTCTGGCGGGCGACTTCGCGGCGCATCTCGCCGATGCGCTGGAGGACGTCCTGAATGTAGGGGTTGTCCTTCACGAGCTGCATGTGCTCGTTGATCTTGGCCTGCAGCTCCTGACGGCTCTTGACGCTGTGCGTGTCGGAACCGGAGAACTGCTCAAGGGCGTCGGCCCAGCCCATAACCACGGCAACGTGGGCCTCAAGATCTTCGGAGGTCTTGAGCACGTCGAGGCGATGGGTGGCCTGCTCCAGATGGAAGTCGAGCTGCTTGTCCAGTTCGCGCATGTGGCGATGGATGGCGAGGACTTCCTCGGTGCCGCCGGGAGTGCTTTCGCGTTCGGTCAGGGCCTGAATCTGCGGAGCGAGGTCGGTGATTTCACCGACGTAGTCGCGCAGCTTGAGGTCAAGGGTCCGCACGCCGGAAGCGAGCTGGTCGCGCACAACCTTGGTCAGCTGGGCGTCGAGGTCGCGGAGCTTCTTGTCCACGAGGGTGTCCAGCAGGCCGGAGTCGTAGGCTTCCAGCGCCATCGGGTGGATGGAGATGTTGCCCAGCATGAACTCGGCGCGCAGCAGGCCAACTTCGAAGTCCGGCACATTGCGCAGACGGGACAGGAACAGCGCCTGACCAACGTCGGCGAGAATGAGGCCAACCCGAGTCTTGGTCTGCGGCAGCTTGGCGGTATCAATCTCACCACCAACCTCAATGAGGGGCAGCTTGCCGCGGTACACCTTGGCGCGGGAACCGTCGACCGTCACTTCCTGACCGTCGAGGTTACGCAGCACTTCGGCGCGCTGGATGCCAATGATGGCGGGGATGCCCAGCTCGCGGGAGGTGATGGCCGCGTGGGAGGTGTCGCCACCCACATCGGCAAGGATGGCGGAGGCGATACGCATGCCCGGAACCATGTCCGGGTCGGTGCGCTCAGCAGCCAGCACGTCGCCCTTGTTGACCTTGTTCAGCTCAAGAGCGGAACGCAGGAAGCGGACAACGCCCTGCCCAGCACCGCGGGATGCGCCATTGCCTTCGATGATGACCTCGGCGCGGGTGAGCGCCTTGGGGTCCACTTCGAGGCGACGCATGAAAATGGTGTGCGGGTGCTGCTCGAATTCTTCGTTCCAGCGGGTCTCGGGGCGTGCCTGCACGAACCAGAGACGGTCGGAGGAATCGATGCAGAATTCGGTATCCATGATCATTCCGCCGTAGGCCTTGCTGATGCCACGGACGCCGCGGGCGACTTCCTCGGCCTGAGCAAGCGACAGAGACCACTGGTAAGCGTTGAAATCATCAACGCGCTCAATCTTGGTGCCGCCCTCGGGATCGTAGACAATTTTCTTGTCCTTGAAGCCCATGGAACGGATAACGACTTCGGCGTTGTCGTCACGCTTGAAGACGTAGAACTTGTCCGGGGTGACCATGCCGCCGACAACGGCTTCGCCGAGGCCATAGCTGGCATCAACGGAGACGAGGTCCTTGCGGTCGGTGCCGCGGCAACCGGTGGCGGTATCCGCGGAGAAGGCGGTACCGGAGATGACCGGATTGATCATGCGCATGATGCACACGGACAGGGAGGTATTCTCGATGGCCCACTCTTCTTTCGCCGTGGTGGCGATGGAATCGTCGCCAGTGGCCTCAGCCTCGGCAATGGCGTCGAGGATGGCTTCACGGCGGTAGGTCATGCTGCGCAGGTTGTAGGCGGAGGCGCAGTCCCAGTG
>NZ_JBUDSW010000297.1:0-4012 GCF_054921475.1 Desulfobaculum sp.
AATGGACGCCGCGCACGTTGCGCGGTGCTGGCGGTATTTCCGCTGACGCTGGGCACAATGAACCGACCTGCAGGGGAACGCGCGTGGCGCGTTCCCCTTTTTTCTTGGCATATCGGTGCGCTGTGCTGGTGCGAGGGGCGCTGTGTATGATAGGTATGGTGATGCTCCGCTCCGTAATGCGCCTATGCGCCGGAAGCGGGGCGGGTGCGATTCTTGCTAGCATGACTCCGCTTTGGTGGGGCGCGTCGGGAATCCGTCGGCGCTCCGAAACCCTTCCTAGGACAGAGGATTGACGATGCATATCAGAAAGCGCGTGCTTGTGACCGGTGGCGCGGGATTCCTTGGTTCGTTCTTGTGCGAGCGGCTGCTCAATGACGGCTGCGACGTGCTGTGCGTGGACAACTACTTCACGGGAGCGCGGCGCAATATTACGCATCTGCTGGATAACCCGTACTTTGAGTTGATGCGGCACGACGTGACCTTTCCGCTGTATGTGGAGTGCGACGAGATTTATAATCTGGCCTGTCCGGCCTCGCCCATCCATTACCAGCACGACCCGGTACAGACCACCAAGACGTCCATCCACGGGGCCATCAACATGCTGGGCCTTGCCAAGCGCACGCGCGCCAAGATTTTTCAGGCCTCCACATCCGAGGTCTACGGCGACCCGGAGGTGCATCCGCAAAACGAGGCCTACTGGGGCCGCGTGAATCCCATAGGCCGCCGCGCCTGCTACGACGAGGGCAAGCGCTGCGCCGAGACGCTGTTTTTCGACTACCACCGCCAGCACGGGCTGGGCATTAAGGTGGCGCGCATCTTCAACACCTATGGCCCGCGCATGCATCCCAACGACGGACGTGTGGTGTCCAACTTCATCACACAGGCGCTGCGCGGCAAGCCCATCACCGTGTACGGCGATGGTTCGCAGACGCGCTCCTTCTGCTATGTGGACGACCTGATTGAAGGCTTTGTGCGCCTGATGGATGCGCCGGACGAGGTGACCGGGCCTATGAACCTTGGCAACCCGGGCGAGTTCACCATTTTGGAGCTGGCGGAAATCGTTATTGAGATGACCGGCAGCCGCTCCATCATTGACTTCAAGCCCCTGCCCGGTGACGACCCCACACAGCGCAAGCCCGACATCACCTTTGCCCGTGAGACGTTGGGCTGGGAGCCGCGGGTTGCGCTGCGTGATGGCCTGAAGAGCACCATCGCGTATTTTGACGACCTGCTGCGCGAAATGGACGACATCTCCCTGGGCCGCCTGAACTAACGCCGGGGCCGCGGCGTTCTTCGCAGGGTGGGTTTTCCCCTGTGCGTGCTTCGGCCCTTTTGCTTGGGGCTGGAGTTTGGTATTCGTGGATGGGAGCGGGAGCAGAACTCCCGCGGTCTTCCCGTCCTGCGCCGCTTGGGCCTCGCGCCCTTGGCGGCGGCACACGAAAACTGGGACGGACACGAACGTCTAAACCCGGAAGGATAGTATGCGAACGAAGATCATCGCCACGCTCGGCCCGGCCTCCATGAAGTACGACATCATGAAGGGCATGGTGGAGCACGGGGTCCGCATTTTTCGTTTGAATTTTTCGCATTCCAATGCCGAGGCCTTTAAGCCCGTTGTGGCGGACATCCGCAAGCTGGAGCAGGAGACCAACCTCCGCCTGACCATCATGGGTGACCTGTGTGGCCCAAAAATCCGCATCGGCGAGGTGGAAGGCTCGCCCTTGCAGATCAACAAGGGCGACCGGGTGCTCCTTGGCCTGCCGAGCTACCAGCCGCAGACCATTGGCCGGACTTTTGTCAGCCTTGATGTGCCCGAACTTTTGCAGGGGCTCGGCGTTGGCGACGCGGTATACCTTGCCGACGGCATGCTGCGCTTTACCGTGACCGAGGTGCAGGAACAGGACGAACTGTTCGAGATGGAGGCCAATACCGAAGGCCTGCTCACCTCGCACAAGGGCATTGCCTTTCCGGACAAGATTCACCCGCTTCCCGCCCTGACGGAGAAGGACAAGCAGGACCTTGCCGAAGGCCTGCCCATTGGGCTGGATGCTGTGGCGATGTCCTTTGTACAGACCGCGGCGGATGTGAAGGAGCTGAAGGATCTGATTGCCCAGCATGGGTCTTCGGTCCCTGTGGTTGCCAAGCTGGAGCGCAAGCGCGCTGTGGAGAATGTGGAGTCCATTGTTGAGGCGGCGGACGCCATCATGGTGGCGCGCGGCGACCTTGGCGTGGAGTGCTCGCTGTCCACACTGCCCGTGGTGCAAAAGCGCATCATCCGTGCCTGCCGCCATAAGCAGAAGGCCGTTATTGTCGCCACGCAGATGATGCTGTCCATGGTCAAGAATCCCGGCCCCACACGCGCCGAGGCAACGGACGTGGGCAACGCCGTCATGGACGGCGCAGACTGCGTGATGTTGTCCGAGGAGACGGCCATTGGCAACTATCCTGTGGAGACCTGTGCCTATATTCAGGGCATTGCCGAGTACTGCGAGGACTACTATTTGGAGCGCCTTGGCGGCGCCTTCCGGCCCAGCCCGGAGAAGAACATCGTCAAGTACCTTGCCTATTCCGCCTGCGTGGTGGCCGAGCACGCCGAAAGCGCGGCGCTGGTCTGCCATTCCACCAGCGGCAGCACGGCGCGGATGCTGTCCAGCCGCAGGCCGTCGCTGGTCATCTATGCGCTGTCGCCGGATGAAAAGGCGCTGCGGATGTTGAACTTTTTCTGGGGTGTGGTGCCGCGCGGGACGGACCCCAGCATAGAGAGCCACCTCCAGCGCGCCATTGCCTTTGTGCGGGCCGAGGAGAGCATTGCTCCCGGCCACTCTGTGGTCATCACTTCGGGGCAGCCGCATCCGCCGGGACAGCCCGAGACCAAAACGAACACCATTAAATTGTTCTATAAGTAGAAACTTTTTTCTTTCGAAACAGACAGCGCCCCGCAGCCGATGGCTGCGGGGCGCTTTTGCGTGGGTGGCGGGGGTTGGAGCGCTTTTTCTGTGAAAAATCTGAAGGCGGATGCCTGTCTGCTGTGGCGCGGGTGGGTGGTGAAGGGGCGTGTGTGCTTGATGTGTGTTGGCGGATGTGGTCGTGGCGCTTGGTGTATGAAAAAAGGTGTGCAGCGCCGTGATGCATTCTGCTGGTGCTCTGTTGTGTGTGTCCGGCCTGCGCTGTGCGGCGAGCTACTTCGTTTCGTGATGTGAAAACATGGGCGATGCGTTTTGCGGGGCGTGCATAGCGGCATTTCTGACAAGACTAGTCATCTGCAAGGAATTAGGGTATGCCGTCCGGATTCCAAAAGTTTTGAATCGGTGCCGGGAAAATTGCGTTCGCAATTTATTGTTAAGCACAACGGTTTATCTCGGCGGTGAACCATGCCGTATCAATGGCGCACGCCATGTTCAGGCGGCGGATAATTGACACCGCAATACGTCGGTCCCGAATCATTGATGCAGCTGAGATAATGAAGAGAGGGTTGTATGAAATCTGTTTTGAAGTGTCTTGTCCTGACGGCGCTCATCGTGATGTGCGCATTCCAGAATGTGCAGGCCGCAGGGTTTGGCCTGTACGAATATAGCGCGCGCGGCAACGCGCTGGGCGGTTCGCTCATTGCCCGCACGCCCGATGCCTCCACGGCTGTCTTTAACCCCGCCAACGTGACCAATCTGCCCGGCACGCACTTTCAGGCCGGGTTCACGGCCATTAATCCGTACTCCACCATCACCTTTGATGATGACAAGTACGGTGACGCCACGGGCAAATCCAATGTGTGGATTCCCCCGCACATGTACTTCACCTACCAGCAGGGTGAAAACCTGTGGATCAACCTCGCCACGTTCTCCCGCTTCGGCCTTGGCACGGAGTTCGAGGAAGACTGGTCCGGCCGGTACAACGTGAACTACGCGGGCATCGAAACGGTGTCCTTTAGCCCCTCCATCGCATGGAAAGCCAACGACAAGCTCTCCCTCGCCATCGGCCCGGAGTTCATGTGGTTCAAGTTCCGGCAGGAGAAGGT
>NZ_JBUDSW010000298.1:0-3983 GCF_054921475.1 Desulfobaculum sp.
ATTAATGCAGCGCAGGTCGATTTGAGTGGCGTTGCCTCACATATTGGCAATATGGGTGATCCCCATCAGACGCTGCCTGATGGTGGCGAAGCAGGTCAGGTCCTGATGCGTCAGGATGATGGGTCTGTCTCGTGGGGGAATGTCGCAGGTGTCCCCGTGGGGCAGCTGTGCTGGTCTTCACTTGGCGTCCCCCTGCCCGGAACGGTCCCCGCCAACGTCAAACAGAAGTTTCTGAGGGGGACGTACCCGCAGCTGGACGAGGCCGTTCTTGCCGCCGGGAACTACCTGACCGACGAGGCCGCGTGGGACGCGGAAGCGGCGGCGCAGGAAGGGAGTTGTGGGCGGTATTGCGTGACGGCGGAGCAGATTATCCTGCCGTGCGTGCGGCATTATGTTGGTGCGTCGCGGCCGGGTGAAGCTGGCAAGGGTGTTGGGGATTGGGCTGGTGATGCTATTCGGAATATTGAGGGAGTAGCAAATATAGATTCTGTTAATGGCGGGTTAAATAGTGGTCCGTTTTACAAAGATGGGTCTCTTTGTGAAGGGATAGTGGGATCAAGTATGTATCCTAATGGACTTGGTTTTGACGCATCCCGCGCCGTCCCCACCGCCGACGAGAACCGCCCCAAGACACTCTATCACCTGCCCTGCATCAAGGTCGCAGACGTTGCGGTGAACGCCGCGCAGGTGGACCTGATGGCGCTGGCTGACCAAGTTGCCAGCATCAATGGCTCTAAAGCAGACCGAACAGAACTTGCCCAAATCGGAGAGGGACAGACGTGGCAGGATATGACATCTAGCCGCAGTGAAGGGGTGACTTATACAAATACTACTGGGAAGCCTATACTCGTATCAATAAATGCAAGTGTAGGTGTACACTCATCAGCTAGGATTATTGTAGACGGTGTTATTGCCGCAGAAGGCGTACCTAGAGGGGATGCTACTTGGGCGCACAGCATTTGTGCAGTGGTGCAAAACAACAGTACATACCGTGTGGCAACAACTGCTATCGGCCACTGGGCTGAACTGCGGTAGCGGGAGGAAATACATGAGGTATTACAAAGACCAAAACAACAACGTGTACGCTTTCGAATCAGCTGAGGAGATGCACAGGGTTTGCTCCAGCAAAGGTTGGCAGGACCTGACTTCAATCACGACCGCCGAAAAAGACGAATTCACGAAGCCGCCAGAACCCACGCAAGACGAACTCGCCACACAGGCCCGCGCCGAGCGGGACCGCCTTATGCGTGAGGTGTACGACCCCGCCGTGATGCAGCGCCTGCGCAAGCGTCGTGTGCTCTCGTCCGCGTCGGCTGACGTCGCTGGGATTGATGCGCGGCTTGCCGAATGGGACGCCTACGCTGATGCGCTGGAGGTTGTGCCTGATCAACCCGGCTTCCCCAATTCTATCGAGTGGCCCGAAGCTCCGTCGGATTCTGTGGTGTCTGGCGCTGAGGATGGTGGTGTGTCTTGTGAGTCTGAATCTGAACCTGCAACCAGTGAGGTCTAAGTTAATGCCTGAACAGTTTCTGCATGGCGTGGAAGTCGTTGAGATTGATGGTGGTCCGCGTCCCATTCGTACCCTGAAAAGCTCCGTCATCGGCATTGTGGGCACGGCTCCGGACGCCGACGCCAGCACTTTTCCTCTGAACACTCCGGTCCTTGTTGCGGGCAACCGCCGCGAGGCCGCCAAGCTGGATACCGTGGGCGATGGCGCGGGTACGCTGCCTGCCGCGCTGGACGGCATTCTGGATCAGTCCGGGGCCATGGTTGTCGTGGTGCGTGTGGATGAGGGCGCGGATGATGCCGCGACCATGACTAACGTGGTCGGCGGCGTGGATGAAGCCACCGGGCAGTACATGGGCGTGCAGGCCCTTCGCGCCAGCGCGTCTGTCCTTGGCTTTACCCCGCGCGTTCTGCTGGCTCCCGGCTTTACGCATCAGCGCGCCGAGGATGCGGACAATCCCGGCACCTTCTTCAAGAATCCTGTCGGCGCCGAACTGGAAGGCATTGCCGAGCGTCTGCGCGCTGTGGTCATCGTGGATGGCCCGAACACCAACGACACCGACGCCATCGCCGCCATGGGCGACTTCGGCACCGCCCGCGTGTTCATGGTGGACCCGTGGGTGAAGGTCTACCGCGACGGCGAATACGTTGCCGAGCCTGCATCCGCGCGAGTGGCTGGCATGATTGCCCGTTCCGACAACGACCGGGGCTTTTGGTGGTCGCCCTCCAACCAGCAGGTGATGGGCATTTCCGGCACCGCGCGTCCTGTGGACTTTACCCTGGGTGACGTCAACTGCCGCGCCAACATGCTGAACGAGAAGAACGTCGCCACCATCATCAACGAAGGCGGCTACCGCCTGTGGGGCAACCGCACCGGATGCACCGATCCCAAGTGGTCCTTCCTGTCCGTGCGTCGCACGGCGGACATGATCAACGAATCCATCCTTGCCGCGCACCTGTGGGCCGTGGACCGGAACATCACCAAGACCTACGTGGACGACGTGGTGGAAGGCGTGAACGCCTACCTGCGTCACCTTGAGGCCGTGGGCGCCATTCTTGGCGGCACATGCTGGGCGGACCCGGAGCTGAACACGCCCGATCAAGTCCAGCAGGGCAAGGTCTACTTCGACTTTGATTTCACGCCGCCCTATCCGGCAGAGCACGTCACGTTCCGCAGCCATCTGGTCAACGACTACATTGAGGAGGTCTTCAACTAATGCCCGCAGAGAACATCCTGAAAAACTTTGCCCTGTTCGTGGACGGACGCGGCTACGTCGGCGAATGCAAGGAACTCCAGCTTCCGGCGCTGAGCCTTGTCACCGAGGATTACCGCGCTGGCGGTATGGATACCTCCATCGCCATCGACATGGGCATGGAGAAGATGGAAGCCACCTTCACCCTGTCCAAGCAGTGCGAGCACATCCTCGGCAGCTTTGGCGTTGTCCAGAACAGCGGCATCCAGCTCACAGCCCGTGGCGGCCTGCAGAGCATGGACGGCGCGGTGACGCCCGTGGTCGTGCAGATGCGCGGCACCGTTACCAAGGTTGAGGACGGCGCGTGGAAACCCGGCGAGGCGGCCACGCTGTCCCTGACCGTGGCGCTGACCTACTACAAACGCGAGCAGGGCGGCAAAACCCTGCACGAGATTGACGCTCTGAACATGAAGCGCGTCATCGGCGGCAAGGACCAGCTGAAGGAACTTCGCGACGCCTGCGGCATGTAGGCAGCCGTGAGCGCGTCGTGACGCGGCGCAGGGAGTCCACGGGGCAGAGGCCTTTGTGGACTCCCGTGCTGTGCGCCAACGAGTGTGGTGCGGGGGAAGTCAGCACGGCGCAAAGCCATACAAGGAGACGATATGAGCAAGGAACGGATTACGCTGGGCCATCCGGTGACGTGGCAGGGGCAGGAGATTGCGGCGCTGGACATGCGCCGCCCCAAGGTGCGCGACGTGGCCGCCAACGAGGAGCGCAAAGGCACGGACGTGCAGAAGGAAATCAGCCTGTTTGGGGACCTGTGCGAAGTGTCCGTTGATGTGCTGGAAGACTTGGACATGGCGGACTACCGCAAGCTCCAGCAGGCGTACACGGGTTTTTTGTCGTAGACGCCGAGACCGCCCGGCGCGGCGTTTTGGCCCTTGCGTATTACACGGGCTGGAGCCGCGCCGAGCTCTTCGGCATGGATGTGGAGGAACTTATGATGTGGATGTCATATCTCCCAAAAGATGAACGGGGCAGGGCGTAATGCGGGGCAGCACAGCAGGTGTTATCCGGTTTGGCCTTGTGCCGGACGCATCCTTTAAGGCCGTGAGCCAAGACTTTGCGCAGAGTGCGTCGCTTGTTTCCCGGGCGCATCGGCGCGTTGTGGGAAAGCTGCGGTCCACAATGGCGCCCGGTGGAGGCTCAGCCCCGCAGACAAGAGGTACGTCCGGCGGTGCCGGTTCGGGGCAGGCGTCCGGCGCGCGTGCTGCGGCGCCGTCG
>NZ_JBUDSW010000299.1:0-3944 GCF_054921475.1 Desulfobaculum sp.
CCCCACGTCGGCAAACAGGTCCATGACGTGCTTTTCGCCCGCGGGCATCGCGTTGATGAACTCGCAGTAGCCGCCGCCCACCTCCAGCACCCGCGCCCCGTCCGGGACAAAGGGCCGCAGATAGGCCGCAATCTCGTTCCACACCCCGCGCCGCCGCGGGTCGTGGGTAAAGCGTGTGGCGTGATAGTCGCTGTGCTGCATGGCCTAGGTCCTGCTAAAGTCGGCCAGATGCGCAAACAGCTTGCGACCGGCGCGGATAAAGAACCGCACATCATCCACACTGCGCACGGACACCACCTTGCGCATAAGGAACGACGGTGACAGCGCCGCGCGGTAGAGTTCCTGCGTAAAGCCCATCACGTCGTCCTCGTCCACCGGGCTTTTCCACACGGAGCGCTTCATGTCGTAGTCGTCCCAGTCCTCGGTGGTCAGCCAGCCGTTTTCGCGGGCTTCCTGAAAGAGCGGCGTCCCCGGATACGGCACCACAATGGTGGCTTGCAGCGTATCGATATACCCGCGCGAGAACATGTCCTTGGCAAAGGCGATGGTCTGCTCGGCCTCGGCGCGCGTCTCCCACGGGTAGCCGACCATGGTGGTGATGTGCGGCTCCAGCCCAGCCTCCTTGGCCCATTGCAGGGTCTGGGAAATCTGCTCCACCTTTAGGCCCTTGTTCAGCCGGTCCAGCGTGGACTGCACCATGCTCTCAAGGCCAATGAGGATGAAGCGGAATCCCGCGCGTTTCATGAGCTTCCACTGCTCCGCGCTCAGCGCCCCACAGCGCATATTACAGCCCAGCACCACCTTGCGGTGCAGGCCGCGCTCTATGATGCCCTCGCAAAACTCCTCCAGCCACTTGCCTTTGGGAAAGCAGCCGCTGTCGTCAAAAATCTCGCGCACGCCAAGCTCCGTCACCAGCCGCTCCACTTCGTCCAAATGGCGTTTGACGCTGACGGTGCGGTAGGTTGCGCCGGGGTACAGTGTGGTCCAACTGCAAAAAGAGCAGCGCCCCCACCAGCAGTCGCGCCCCGCCATCACATAGGTGCCGGGCGTGTACTTAAAGTTGCCGTTCTTGTAGGCGTAGCGCTCCCACTGGGTCAGCTGGCGGTCAATGATGGGTAGCTGGTCCAGATTATGGCTGACGTCCGGCTCGCCGGTGCTCACCACATCCGCACCGCGCCGGTGCCACACGCCGCGCGGCAACTCGCCGCCGTGGTCCAGTGCGTCGCACAGGTCCGCCAGCACAAAATCGTAGTCCCCGCCTGTGATGACATAGTCCACGCCGCAGGCGTCCATGCTCTCGCGCGGCAGGGCCGTCACATGGTCGCCAAACAGCGCCACCTTCGGCCCCCAGTCGCACTCGCGCTTGATGCGGTCCACAATGGTCCAGTGGCGCTTGATGACCGGGGTCTTGCTTTCCATGGCGATGAGGTCCGGGCGCTCAACGCGCAGGCGCGCGAACCAGCTTTCGTGGTCCATCTCCTGCGCAATGGCGTCGTCCCACAGCACCTCATGCCCGCGCGAGGCCAGCAGCGTGGCCGCAGAGGCCGGCACCATGGGATAGATGTAGGTCGGGTTGCAGAACCACTGGAACTGCCGGTTCTGTGAAAGCAAGGGAACCCCTCTGGATGATTCCAGAGGCGGATAGGTGATGGAAACCTTCATGATGCAGTGCCCCGTTCTCGTTAGTCGGTTCCGGCGCGACGTTGCGGATGCGGCCACCATGGCCGGTCAGAACGCGGAGGAAGCTCGCTGTCGTCGTAGCTATCGTCCGAGTGTGCTCTTGAGGTCCCTGACGAAAAGGAACCCCTTCAGAAACCGCCACCCATACCAGAAATGCGTCCCCACAACGTAGGGGACCGTGGCAAGGGCGACGCGGGCGTCGCGCAGCCGCGCGAAGATGCCCAGAGTGGAAAAGGCAATGGCAAGGGCGTAGAGCGCCCAGCCAAGGGTATACAGTCCGGCAAACACGCTCCCGGCAAACAGCGCCACCCAGCCCACCACCACAAACAGGAAAAACGCCATGGGCATAAAGTAGCTGAGGCGGCGCGAGGTTTCGGGATAGCGCTTGGCAAAGACCCCCCGGTGCAGGCCATAGTTGCCCACCTGCCGCATATGCCGCACAAACCCGGAGCGCCGGTGGTGGTACACCACAGCCTCCGGCTCGTAGAGGATGCGCTTGCCGCGCTCCCGCACGATGTCGAGGCACAGCTTGGTGTCCTCGCCGGGCCAGTATTCGTTGTCGAAGCCGTTGACGGCGTGAAAGTCCTCGGTACGCACAAGCAGGTTCACCGAGGGCCAATCGTCCACAAAGAAGCGGCGGTCTCCGGGCCAATAGCGCCACGCGGCGGAGCCATTGAGGGGCGAGACGAATATCGCGCCGGATACCTTCTGCCAAAAGCCGTCATCCGGCGGCGTCACCTGCGGTCCGGCCACTGCGCCAATGGTCTCGTCCTCAAAATGGACCACGGCCTTCTCCAGCCAGTCCCCGGCGGGGTAGGCGTCGTCGTCGATAAAGGCCAGCACGCGCCCTGTGGCCACTGCCGCGCCCTCCTCACGCTTGATGGCCGGACTCACCGGGCCAGTAGGAAGAATGCGTACGTCCAACCCCAAGGCTTCGGACAGTTCGTCCGCCATGGGGGCGTCGGGAAGCAGGATGACCTCAAAGGACGGCCCGCGCAGGGTGCCAAGGTGGGTCAGGGTCTGGCGCAGATAGTCCGACGGTACCTGAAACGGAATAATCACCGACACCTCAGCCATGCGCGTGCCACCTCCCGATATCGGGATGTTTACAGACGCTCACGCTGCGCTCCGGGGGCGAACCATCGTCCTCGGCAAGGCGGCCGCAGGCCTGCCGCACAATAAACAGGGGCCGCCCCACCACCTCCGTATGAATATGCCCGATGTACAGGGCAATCATTCCAAGCGCGGCCAAAATCACGCCCACCAGCAGCGTATTGAGCACCACCACGTAGGCCATGGGCGTATAGAGCACATCGAAAAACACATCCGTGACCAGCATATAGCTCAAGAGGAGCGCGGTGATGAAAATGATGAATATTCCCAGATACCCGGTGAAGCGCAGCGGCGCGAGGGAAAAGGACGTTAGGCTGTTGACCGCAAGGCGCACGAGCTTGCGCAGGGAATAGGCGGGGCGGCCGGAACTGCGGCGCGGGGCCACAAATTCCACAAAACTCTTGTTAAAGCCCATCCAGTCGATGATGCCGCGGAACATGCGCGTGCGCTCGGTAAACGTGCACAGTGTTTCCACCACGCCACGGTCCAGCAGACGAAAGTCCGTGCTGTTGGGCGGAATTTCCACATCGGACAGGCGCGTCATGAGCATATAGAACACCTTGGAGCCAATCCGCTTAATAAAGGACGTGCCTTCATTGTGCTTGCGGATGCCCACCACGATGTCCGCGCCCTCCTCCCACTTGCGGATAAACTCCGGCAACAGGTCCGGCGGGTGCTGGAGGTCCGAGTCCATAAACAGCACAGCCTCGCTGCCGTTCATGGCTGTGACTCCCGCGGTGAGGGCCATCTCCTTGCCAAAATTGCGCGACAGGTTCAGCCCGCACACGCGCCCGTCACGGCGCGCCAGCTTTTCGATGACCTGCCACGAATTGTCCTTGCTCCCGTCGTTCACGAACAGGAGCTCCCACTCATAGCTGGGCACGGCGTCAAACGCCTCGCTCACCTTTTCGTGAAGGAGTTCAAGGTTTTCGGCCTCGTTGTACACGGGAACAACCACTGCGATGCGTGTCTTCATAGTGCAGCAAAACCGCCGTTTATACTGATAAATGAGACTTTTGCGATTATTCAATCATATACGGAAACGCGTCAGACAAGTCAAATGCAAACTTGATAAACAGCGCTACATTCCATACTGTATCATACACTGACGATATTGCTCGAACTTTCTCCCCCAGTCCTGTACACAAAAT
>NZ_JBUDSW010000300.1:0-3936 GCF_054921475.1 Desulfobaculum sp.
GCCTTTGAGGACGAGGTGGGCGTAGTTATCGGCGCCTTTGCACTTGCGCACGACCCAGTTGAGGCCGTTGTTGGCGACGCTGAGGTAGGGGTTATCGACCTGGCTTGTGTCGCCGAGGCAGATGCACTTGACGTTTTCACCCATGCGGGTGAGCAGGGCGCGGATTTCGACGCGTGAGAGGTTTTGTGTTTCGTCGATGATGACGCAGGCGTTTTCGATGTTCATGCCGCGAATGTAGGCGAGGGGGAGGATTTCGAATTTTTTGGGGTTGAAGCGCAGGGGCTCGGCTTTGGGGTCGATGAAAAGGCGGTTTGCCGGGCGTGCGGAGTGCAGTTTGAGCAGCAGGTCTTTGATGTAGCGGACGTAGGGCTGCATTTTTTCTTCGATGTCGCCGGGCAGAAAGCCCATCTTGGCGCCGAGTTCGATGGTTGGTTTAAGGAGAATGATGCGGTTGAAGCGTTTTTGTTCCAGCACTTGGTAGAGGCTGGCGGCGAGGGCGAGGTAGGTCTTGCCGAATCCGGCTTCGCCTTGGACGGAGACGAGGTCGATGTCGGCGTTGAGCATGAGTTCCAGCGCGAGGTTCTGATAGACGGAGCGGGGGCGGGTGTTCCAGACGTCATGCTGGTAGGTGATGGCCTTGTCGCCTTTTGGGGAGTGCAGCACGGGTTTGCCGTCCTGCCATGTAAAGCTGTTGGGAAGCGGGGCGTCGGCGTCGGAGAAGCCGGTGTAGAGCTGTGATTCGGATTCGAAGGGCTTGGAGTCCCGAAACTCCTCGCTGGCGATGTCCAGCATGGAGGCTTGCAGGCGGAGGATGCGGTCGTTGGTGACGAGGATGGGGTCTTCGATGTCTGTGGAGGACTGAATTTCCTTGAGGATGTAGTTGTCGACGAGTTCGTCCGTAAAGCGGGAGGAGCTGGAGCCGTTGCGGATGAAGCGGATGTTGTCTTTGTGCTCCAGCAGTTGGTCTATGACCTTGGCGATGATGTGCCGCAGGCGCGGGTTGGTCTTGAGTTGGTTCAGTTCAATGAGGACGTGGTAGGGAATGTAAATGTTGTTGTCGCTGCCGTTTCGCAGGTTAATGATGGATTGGGGATTTTCGATGAGGACGTTCGTATCAACCACATAGTTCTTGGGCGCGCTGTGCTGTGTGGACACGTCCTTTCCTTTGGGCTGGGGGTTTCAGGCCCGGGGGCGGGCCTTTGTAACAGGCCTCGACCACATGCGACGATCCGGGGGACGATAGGCCCGGATTTGCAGAAAGGATATGACAGCGGAGGAATTGTGTAAACAGAGTCCAGAAAGAGACTGGACTTTTTCATATTCCCGTCACCAGATTGTCATACAAAACATGACGCACTGGTGACGGAAGGCAAAGATGCTTAGGAGGAGGTGAGTTGGCGCGCCATGGCTTCGCCTTGTGCGCCGCCGCCCGCCATGCGGACGAGTTCGGCAAAGACTTCGGCGTCGTCGAGGCGCTGGCAGGTGACGTGGGTGGCGCCGTCCATGATGTGCTTGGAAACCTGAAAATGCCGCGCGGCGCGGGACGCCAGCTGCGGCCAGTGCGTGATGAGAATGACCTGACGGTTGTCTGCGAGGGCGGCGATGCGGTCGGCCACGGCGTTGAGGGTGAGGCCGCCGATGCCGGCGTCCACTTCGTCAAAGATGAGTGTGGGGATGCGCTCGCGCGTCATGAGGCCTACAAGGGCAAGCAAAAAGCGCGACAGCTCACCGCCGGAGGCAATTTTGTCCAGCGGCTGAGGATGCTGCCCGGGGTTGGGAATCCACAGCAAGCGCGGGCGGTCCTCATACAGGCCGGGGGCAACTTCCGTGGGCAGAAACTCAAACTCCACGTCGACGGCTTCGTTGAAACCGAGGCCGCGCAGGTCCGTGGCGAGGGCGCCTGCAAGCTCTCCGGCGGCGCCCCTGCGCGCGCTGTTCAGCTGTTCCAGCACGCCGCCGAGTTCCGCGGACAGTTCGTCCTGCTTCTTTTCCAGCTGTTTGAGATCCAGCGTGCAGGAGTCGAGAAAGGAAATGTTGTTGTCGATTTCAGTCCTGAAGTCGACAATCTCTTCAAGGGTGCGGTTCAGCTTGCGTTTGAGCTGGGCGATTTCGAACAGGCGCGCTTCAATGTGCTCAATGTCGGCGTCCCCGCCGTTCCCCCGGTCTGCGCCGCGCAGGCGGTTTTCCAGGTCCCTGAGGCGTAGGCGGATTTCCTCGGCGGATTCAGCGTCCTCGCGCCAGTCTTCATCAAGGTCCGCAAGGTGCTCCAATTCGCGCGAGAGAAAGGCGATGCGGTCCACAAGGCCGCCGTCCTCGCCGTAGAAGACGGACAGGGCGCCCTCAATGGCTTGCTCGGCCTGTGCGGATTCCTGATGCGACTGCTTGCTGGCAAGGAGTTCATCCTCCTCACCGGGCTGCGGGTCCACCTTTTCGATTTCCGCTAGCTGGAACTCAAGAAATTCGCGCTTGTCGGACAGTTCGCGGATGCGCTGGGTGAGGTGCTCGCGCTCCTTGATGAGGGCGGTCATTGCGCCAAGCAGGCGGTCTTTTTCTTCCACAAGGGAGCGGTCGGGCAGGAAGGTGTCCAGCACTTTGCCCTGATAGGACGGGGCCAGCAAACGCTGCTGGCCGTGCTGGCTGGTGTGCAGCAGCAGGCTGGGGCGCAGTTCGCGGACCACGGACTGCGAGCTGAGCTTGTCGTCCACAAACTGGCGGCTGCGGCCCGTTTCGGCGGAGAGCTCGCGGCGCAGGATGCGTTCCTCGCCGTCCACATTAAAGACGGCCTCCACCACGGCCTTGTCTTTGCCGGGGCGCACCATGTCGCGGCCCAGCTTGTCGCCGGTAAGGAAGTTGATGGCGCGCAGGATGAAACTTTTGCCAGCGCCAGTCTCACCCGTGAGCACGTTCAGCCCACGGGAAAAGTCCAACTCAAGATCATCTATGAGTGCAAGATGTTGTATGCGAAGGTATTCTAGCATGATTTCACCCGGAGCGGACTGTACCTTGGGGATGTGATTTTGCCAATCCCTATTCCCCGGGTAGCCGTGCCCAGCGAAAACAAAAGTGCGCCTGCGAGTGGCGCCGCAGACAGCCGGAAAGGCTTGTGCGGTCCCGTAGCGGGTGATAGTCTGAGGAGGATATGGGGTTTACGCCCCGGCATGTGGAGATTTCGTGAACTCCCAGAAGAACCGGCCACTTATGCAGAGGGAGAATGCTAATGACTGCACCAGAAGAATACTCCGCCGACTCCGGCGATTGGTTCATTCCCGAGGAAAGCCGCAAGCACCTTGAGGAAGCTTTTGCAGACCTGAAGGGCGACGTGGCCATCGAGGTCTTTACCCGCAAGGGCGAGAACGATCCCTATAATGACGCCACAACCGGCTTCTGCCGCGACCTTGGACGGCTTTCAGACAAAATTGCCGTTACCTTTCACGACTGCGATTCCGACCATGCGAAAGAGCGCGACGTCACGCGTTCGCCAACCGTGGTCCTGCAGCCGGACGCCGTGCGCCTGCGCTACATCGGCGCGCCCCTCGGCGAGGAGGCCCGTACTTTCATTGAAGCGGTGATGCTGCTGTCCTTTGGCGAGAGCCGCCTCTCGGATGTGTCCGCCGACCTTATGAAGGAGTTGGACGAAGAGCGCGCGGTGAAGGTGTTCGTCAGTCCCACGTGCCCGTACTGTCCCGGACAGGTGAGTAATGCCTTCCGCGCCGCCATGCACCGCCCCGACCTTGTCTCCGCCGAGTGCGTGGAGACCGGCGAGAACCCTGACCTCGCCGAAAAGTACAGCGCTAATGCCCTGCCCAAGACCATAATTAACGAAACGTTCGAGCAGCGCGGCCTCTACCCCGAGGAGCGGTTCGTTGCCGAGTTGGTCTCCCTCAAGTCCGCCGATGAGTTGCAACACGCCATGGCCGAGCCAAAGGACGACAACGT
>NZ_JBUDSW010000301.1:0-3862 GCF_054921475.1 Desulfobaculum sp.
TGGAGTACGAAATCCTCGAATACCACCGCATGGGACAACCCAAGTACGAGAGCACCGGACGGGAATACCCTCTTCCCGCGGACCTCAAGCTCGATCCCACAATTTTTGCTCCCCTGAAGGATCTGGAAAACGCCTATAACGGCGTCCCCCTTCACGCGGACGAAGACGCCGAGGCCTAAAGAGCATCCTTGCCGTCACCCCTCTTCGCCTGCGCGTGGCTGCACACCACGCACGGACGCACCGCCGCTGCCGGCTTCCCGGCGCTCGCTCTTCTGGCGGCATCAGGCGGCACCGGACAAGGCCTCCCAGCTTCCTCGGGGTGGAGCATGGCTCCGCCCCGTCTTTTTTCCCTCGTGCTGGCCGGGTCCATACATCCCCCCCTTCCGCCACAGCACACGCAAAACGCCCTGAGACATTCTGTAACGTCTCAGGGCGTTTTGCATGTGTCCCAACGGGCAGCATCTCCGACACGGCAACGTCTCTGGCCGCGTGGTCTTAGACGGCGGAGCGCATTTCGCGCATGAGCTCCGCAGGGCTTTGCCCAAAGTGGCGCTTGAACTCGCGGCTAAACTGTGAGGTGCTTTCATACCCCACAGCGTCGGCGGCGAGATAGGCCTTCATATTCTGCTGCACAATAAGGTCGCGCGCCCGGGTCAGGCGGATTTTTTTCAGGTAGCGCAGGGGCGAGTCCGCCGTGATGTCCTTGAAGGCCTTATGAAAGGCCGAAACGCTCATATGCGCGGAGTCCGCCATCTCCTGCACATTGAATTTTTTGGCGTAGTTGCCTTCCAGCAGGGAAATCACCCGCGCCACCTGCGAGTAGGTGTTGCCGCCCTTGGCAAGGGAATACAGTACCGGGGCTTGGCTGCCGCACAGGGCGCGGTAGTACATTTCGCGCACTAGGCCCGGGCCAAGGATGCGGGCCTCCCGCTCGGAGCGCAGCGTCCGCAGGAGCTTTACCGCCGCGTCTTTCATGTCCTTATCCATGGCTGAGGGACCAATACCCAATGGCGAATCGCCGACTCCAAGCTCAACGGAGCCGGGGCGCTCGTCCATCTGGGTTATCAGGTCATTGAGCTCGGCCATGTCGAGGTCGATGTACAGCCCAAGGAGCGGGTCGCGCTCACCGGGGAAGGACTCGCACTCAAAGGGCATGGCAACGGATGTGACAAGATAGTTGTCCGCGTCGTAGCGGAAAAACACCCCGCCGAGCGTTCCTTCCTTGTGCCCCGATGCCACGATGCAAATTCCAGGATTGTACAACATTGGCCTGCGCCTAACGTGCTTTGTATCCTTAAAAAACCGTACGCCCGGCAGGTTTGATTCAACGGCCCCGCCGTCGTTCGTTGCCATTTCATGAAGCAATTGAGACAGTTCTGACATATGGCCTTCCCTCCTTGAGTCTGCTCATCCTACAGACACCACTTTCCGCTGCGGTTCAAGCCTCTCGCTCCATCCATAGAGGATTGGGCAAACTTTAGAGAGAAATGTGTGTTCAATCCCGCCAGCCCGCCCCGTAGAACTGTCTCCATCGACCACATGAAAACACAAGGAGTGGGGAATGAATTTTGAATTTCACAATCCGACTCGAATCATTTTTGGCGCGGGCAATCTGACCCGGCTTGGAGAAGTAACCCGCGAATACGGCGCAAAAGCCCTCATTGTCACCGGCGGCGGCAGCGTGAAGAAAAGCGGTGCGTTTGACCGCGCAGTGCAGAGCCTTACGGCCGCAGGTGTTGCCTCTGCCGAGTGCGACGGCGTGGAGCCAAACCCGCGCATCACCTCCGTCATCCGCGGCGCGCAAACCGCCCGCAGTCAGGGCTGCGATGTCATCATCGCCATCGGCGGCGGCAGCGTTATGGACGCGGCAAAAGTCATCGCCGCCGCCACATTCTACGACGGCGACCCGTGGGATATGATTCACCATGGGCAGGCGGATGTCCACGTTCCCCAAAAGGCCCTGCCCGTCATCACGGTTCCCACGCTGGCGGCCACAGGGTCCGAGACCAACTGCGGCGCGGTGATTACCAACGAGGAGACGAAGGTCAAATCCTTCATCCAAATTCCCCTGCTCTACCCCAAGGCCGCCATCATGGACCCCGAGCTCACCGTGAGTGTGCCGCGCAACCAGACGGCCTATGGCGTGTGCGACCTCATCACCCACGTAACCGAAGCCTACTTCAATGGCATCGACAGCACTCCCCTGCAGGACCGCTTTGCCGAAGGCGTCATCCTCACCGCCATGCAGTGGGGACCGAAAGCCCTCGCCGACGGCGCGGACATTGACGCGCGCACGCACATCCAGTGGGCGGCCTCTGTAGCGCTCAACGGCTGGGTGCAGGTGGGCACCAACGGCGCCTACCCCGTGCATATGCTGGAGCACACCCTGTCCGGCCATCATGACGTCACCCACGCGGCGGGCCTGTCGGTCATCAACCCCGCGTGGATGCGCTTTGCGGCCAAGACGAACACGCCAAAGTTCGTCCAGTTTGCCCAGCGCATCTTTGGCCTGACGGCGACCTCGAAGAATGATGTGTCCTGCGCGCTGGAGGGGATTGACCATTTCGAAGCATTCCTGCGCTCCATCGATTGCCCGACCCGGCTGAGCGAACTGGGCATCGACGACACCCTTTTGGAGACCTACGCCCGCGATACGCTGCGAATCATCCACGATGAAGACGGCAACCTGCCCGGACGCCCGCCCATGAGCTCCGCGGACATCGTCTCGATATTCCGGTCCGCCTTGTAGGCGCACGGCCACACACCACAGCCCATGCAGGAGGACGCTATGCGCGCCGCATCACTGCTCGCCGGAAAAGGAGCGGCCCTGCTGCCGGTCCTGCTTCTGGTTCTTTTCACAACCATGGCCCATGCGGAGGACACCATGACCTGGGACAAAACGTACGCACAAAGCGACAACGTCATCCACGAAAAGGTGGAATTTCATAACCGGTTTGGCATCTTCATCGCCGCCGACATGTTCAAGCCCAAGGACTTTGACCCGTCCAGGGGCTACCCCGCCATTATTGTTGGCACGCCTTACGGCGGCGTGAAGGAGCAAGGGGCGGGCATCTACGCCCAAACCATGGCGGAGCGCGGCTTCGTCACCATCGCCTTTGATGAATCCTACAACGGCGAGAGCGGCGGCTTTCCGCGCCAGACCTCATCCGTTGAAGGCTTTGTGGAGGACTTCCACGCCGCCGTGGACTTTATGGGAACCCGCCCCTACGTGGACCGCGAGCGCATAGGCGTTATCGGCATTTGCGGCAGCGGCGGCTTTGCCCTCAGCGCGGCGCAGGTCGACAGGCGCATCAAGGCCGTGGCTACGGTCAGCATGTATGACATGAGCCGCGTGAAGGCCAACGGCTGGATGGACTTGTGGTCCGAAGCGGAGCGAAACGCCTACCTCGACGAACTCGGCAAGGAGCGCTGGCAGGAATACGCTGGCGGCGAGGTCAAAACACTGGGCCTGCCGGAGACCATTGACGAGGAAACCGACCCCATCACCCGCGAGTTCTACGGCTACTACAAGACGGAGCGCGGCCTGCATCGCCGGTCCACCACGCACTTCACCATGACCAGCGACATGGCTTTCATGAATTACAAGCTGCTTGACCGCATTGCGTCCATCTCGCCCCGGCCCATTTTGTTCATCATCGGCGAAAATGCCCACTCCCGCTACTTCAGTGAGGATGCGTTCAAAAAGGCCAACCAGCCCAAGGAACTTGTGGTCGTCCCCGGCGCCAATCACGTGGACCTGTACGACAAAGTGGACGCAATCCCCTTTGACACGCTGGAAGACTTCTTCGCCACGGCCCTGAAATAACCATACACGCGGCAATATGGCATATACTGCGCCTGT
>NZ_JBUDSW010000302.1:0-3811 GCF_054921475.1 Desulfobaculum sp.
CAAAATGCGCCGCAAACGTCCCACGCATTATCTCTCACAAGGCTTACTTGAGACAGGCCGTTTTGGCAATCGCCCATACACGGGCCCGGCGGTGGGGTTGAGAACACGAAGGGAGCGGTGTATGACAGGCCGGACCGCAAGCATGCGGTGCGCCAACCGAAAAAACGAGGGGTATATGATGGAATATGTCATCCCGGCCGTCTTGGTCCTTTTGGGGCTGGTGAATCTGAACCTGATCCGTGTCGGCTTGGACGTAGGGGAAGTGCAATCGCGCTTTTTCCGTCTGCGGCGGGACGAGTCCAAGATGGGCTTTTGGTGCGCGATAATCTTTCAGGTTTTTATCAGCGCCCTGTGCTTTGCCGTGGCCCTCGTGCGGGTGATGCACCCCGAGCTGTAGCGCCACGCGCCGCCGTGCCGTACGCGCCGCAGGGCGCGCCATGGCCCGCGCGGGTGTTTGAACACCGAATCTGCGCCGGGGCGCTCCATCGCATCCCCGGCCTGTCGCAAAGGAGAGAATCATGGCCAGAAAAATCGTCATCATCGGAGGCGTGGCTCTTGGTCCCAAGGCCGCCTGCCGTGCCAGACGTCTCGACCCCGAAGCTGAAATTACGCTCATCGACAAGGATACCATCATCTCCTACGGCGGATGCGGCATCCCCTACTACGTCAGCGGCGACATCGCCAATGCCGACGAACTGTTCTCCACCGTCTTTCACGCCGTGCGCGACCCCGAATTTTTCGACATCTACAAGCGGGTGGACGTGAAAACCGCCACCGAGGCGCTGGACATCGACCGCAAGGCCAAGGCCGTGCACGTGCGCGACCTGACCTCCGGCGAGGAATACGACATCCCGTACGACACGCTGGTGCTGGCCACCGGTTCCACGCCCTTTGTCCCGCCCGTTGAGGGCAAGGACCTGCCCGGCGTGGTGAGCATCGCCAACATGCACAAGGCCATTTTCCTCAAGGACCGCATCGCCAGCGGCTCCATCGACTCCGCCGTCGTGGTGGGCGGCGGCGCCATCGGCCTTGAAATGGCCGAAGCCCTCACCGCCCTGTGGGGCGTGAAGACCACCCTCGTGGAGATGTGCGACCATGTGCTGCCGCAGGCCATGGGCCCGGACCTTGCCGGTCTGCTCACCAACCACATGGTGGAAAATGACGTGGACGTGCAGTGCAATACCTGCGTGAAGCGCATCATTGGCGACGAAAATGGCGTTACCGCCGTGGAAACGGACAAGGGCACCGTGGAGTGCCAGCTGGTCATCTTTGGCGCGGGCGCGCGCCCCAACACCGCCCTTGCCCAGCGCGCCGGTTTGTCCGTTGGGCCGTTTGGCGGTCTGCTTGTGGACGGACGCATGCGCACCTCCGACTCCAACATCTACGCCGGCGGCGACTGCGTGGAAGTGCGCAACCAGATTACCGGTGCCAGCATGCACCTGCCCCTTGGCTCGCTGGCGAACCGGCAGGGCCGCGTCATCGGCACCAACATCGCCGGTGGCAACGAGCGCTTTGACGGCGCGGTGGGCACTTTCTGCCTCAAGGCCTTTGACATTGGCGTCGCCACCGCCGGTCTGACCATGGCGCAGGCCCGCGCTGCAGGGTTCGACCCCGTGGAAGGGCTGGCCGTGCAGGCCGATCGCGCGCATTTCTACCCCGGCCACAAGTGGATGTACATCAAGCTCATCGCGGACCGCAAAACCCGCCACGTTTTGGGCATTGAAGCCCTTGGCGAGGCGGGCGACGCCGTGAAGGCGCGCGTGGACGCCGTTGCGGCCCTGCTGCCCCACCGCCCGGACCTTGATGATATCTCCAATCTGGAAGTGGGCTACGCACCGCCCTATGCCTCGGCCATGGACATCGTGAACGCCGCGGCCAACTCCCTGAAGAATATCCTCGACGGCTTTAGCCATCCCATCGAGCCAAGGGAGTTTTTGGAAAGCATCCTGCCCGACGAAAGCAAGCTCGTCCTCGACGTGCGCTCGGCCAAGCAGGGCGCGCCCATGCAGGAAAAGTACGGCAAGCGCTGGCTGAATATCCCGCAGGACGAACTGCCCGCACGCTACGACGAATTGCCCCGCGACAAGGAGCTGTACGTCATCTGCAACACGGGTCTGCGCTCCTACGAGAGTCAGGTCCTGCTGCGGGCCAAGGGCTTTACCAATCTCAAGAACATTCAGGGCGGTTTCCTCTTCGCCCGGATGCTCGACCCGACCATCGTGCCTGACAACTCCTAGCGCGGCGTGATGCAGTAGAGTTGACACCGCCCCTGTCCGGCCAGCCGGACAGGGGCGGTTTTGCGTTTGTGGGAGGGGAAGGTGTGCGCCGGCTACAGCAGCGCCGCCGCCCATGCCACAAGGGGCAGGGCGATGGAGAGGGCGCCGCAGAGGCGTGGAAGCGCCGGGTGCGCGGCAAGGCGGACGCCAATCTCGCTGCCCGCCAGCAGACCAAGGGGCAACCCGGCCAGAAAGCCAAAGGCATGCGCGCCAAGGTCCGTACGCTCGCCGCCAACGCCAAGCATGGCGAGCAGGGAAAGCCCGGCCACCACCGGGGCGACGGTGCGCCGGAAGCTGACGCCGTGTTCGCGCATGGCGCGGTAGGCGCCAAGGGCGGCCACCACGCCAAAAACGGCGGTGGATGCGCCAACGGAGACGTGATTGAGCAGGTGGGCGGCGGCGTTGAGCAGGTTGCCCAGTGCGCCGCTGAGGAGGAAAATACTCCACCCAAGGGCAAAGCCGGCCTCGGAGCAGAACAGCACCATAAAGACGCCGCCGATGAGGGCGTTGCCCGCCATGTGCGCGGCGTCGGCATGCAGGGTGAGGGCGGTGACGGTGCGCCACCATTCGCCAGCCATGATGGCAGAAGCATCGGCCGCGCCATGGGTGACCCACGTTTCGGGGTACAGGCCAAGGCTCGGCAGTGGGCGTGAGCACACGGTGTGGAACAGGGCGCCCAGCAGCATAATGAGGGCCGTTTGCCACACCACGCGGCGCGAGATGGGGCGTGCGGCCTCCGGCGGCGCCTCGGGCGGGTTCTCCTGCGCGAAGTTCAGCACCTCATCCACGGCAAGGTCCATGAAATCGCTGTGCACGTCGAGCCGCCACCCCTTGCGCAGGGGCGTCAGGCGGTGGGGGATGCCCACCGCGCGCAGGGCAAGGGACCAGTCCTGCGCCATTGCGGCGGTAAGACGCGGCGGGCGCTCCGTCAGCGGCAGGGCATCCATGATGTCCCGCCATAGGGGTGCGCTCATGGATGTGGTGTCGCCATGGGACATATCCGACATGGCTTATGGCTCCTCGCGCCTAATAGCGGCGGATGACGGTGACGTTGCCCTGACGGATCCAGTTCTCGAACTTTTTGCGGAGCACGTTCTTGAGGGCGGCGCGCACCGGGGGGATCAGCAGCAGAATACCGGCACAGTCCGTGGCAAAGCCCGGAGTCAGCAGGACGATGCCCGCCACAAGGATAAGCAGGGCGTCCACAAGCTGGCCGGTGGGCGTTACGCCACGCGCCATGTCTTCGCGGATGCGCATAAGGACGGATGTGCCCTGTTGGCGGGCCAGCCACGCTCCGGCAAAGCCGGTAAGCAGTACAATGGCAATGGTGGTTTCCGCGCCGAGAAAGGAGCCAACCTTCATCAGCAGGTAGATTTCTATAAGCGGTATAACGGCAAACGCCGCGAAAAGTCGGAATAACATAGTGGAACGTTCCTTGATGCGTTGCAGGTTCGGGGTGGAGCATGACCCATTTCGTCCGCTTTGAAAAGGGGAACCGAACCCACTGGAAAATATGGCATAGCTTGACGCGTGTC
>NZ_JBUDSW010000303.1:0-3792 GCF_054921475.1 Desulfobaculum sp.
CATGGAAAAGAAATATCAGGCCAAGTTCTACCAGGCTGAAAAGATGGCCACCATCGGCGTGCTGGCGGCGGGCGTGGCGCATGAAATCAACAATCCCCTCGCCGCGGTAGCCGGGTTTGCCGAAGGCATCCAGCGCAGGCTGGCGCGCCTTGACGACAGCGTGCCCGAAGACCTCGCCGACGACCTGCGCGACTACACCAACACCATCCTCAAGGAATGCCTGCGCTGTCAGGAGATCGTCAAAACCCTGCTCACATTCAGCCGTCCGGTGTCGTCGGACTTTGTGCCCGTGAATCTCAATCAGGTGGTGGGGGACACCATGAAGCTGCTGCACCACCAATTCCGCAAGCGCCGCTCCATCACGCTCACCACCGCCCTTGCACGCACCCTCCCCCACGTCAGCGGCGACGAAGCCCAGCTCAAGCAGGTGACGCTGAACCTTATGACCAACGCCATCGACGCCGTGGGCGACTGCGGCACCATTGGCGTGCAGACGGCCCGCTGCGGCGACCATGTGGAACTGCGCGTCTGCGATACAGGCTGCGGCATCCCGCCGGAATCCAAAAACATGCTCTTTGAGCCGTTCTTCACCACCAAGCCCGTGGGGCGCGGCATCGGCATTGGCCTGTCCACCTGCTTTAATATCGTCCGCGAGCACGGCGGCGATATTGTGGTGGACTCCACCGTCGGCAAGGGCTCCTCCTTCACCGTCAAGCTCCCACTTCATCAGGAATCGCACCATGCCTGAACCGTACAACGTCCTTGTGGTGGATGACGAAGAATCCATCCTCAAGCTGCTGAGTAAGGAACTCGCGAGCCCGGAACGCACCATCCACGCCGCGGACTGCGCACACGCCGCGCGCGACGCCGTCCGCCGCCACCGCTTCGACGTCATCATCTCCGACATCCGCCTGCCCGATGGCGACGGGCTGGAACTGCTTACCGAATTCAAAGACATGGAGCCGGACGCCGAGGTCATCCTCATCACCGGGCACGGCAACATCGACAACGCCGTGGAAGCCATCCGCATCGGCGCGTACGACTACATCACCAAGCCCTTCCGGCTGGACCGGGTGGAGCTGGTGGTGGACCGCGCGTGGCAGCGCGCCTGCCTCCAGCGCGAGAACCGCAGTTATAAACACACCCAAAAGACCACCTCATCCACGCAGATGGTGGGCAGCTCCGCCGCGGTGAAGCACATCCGATACCTCATCGACAAGGTCGCCCCAACGGACGTCCCGGTGCTCATCACCGGCGAATCCGGCGCGGGCAAGGACGTGGTGGCGCGCTGCCTGCACGCCGCCAGCCAGCGGGCGGATAAGCCCCTCATTGTCAAAAACTGCGCCACTCTGCAAAAGGAACTCTCGCGCAGTGAGCTGTTTGGACACACCAAAGGCTCCTTCACCGGGGCAACGGACAACCGCGAAGGGCTCATGAACTTCGCCCACACCGGCACCTTGTTCCTTGATGAAATCGGCGAGCTGCCCATTGAGGTGCAGGCCTCCCTGCTGCGCGTTCTGGAGTCGCACACCTACCGCCGCGTGGGGGAAAAGGACGAACGCACCGTGGACATCCGCTTCCTGTTTGCCACCAACCGCAACCTTGCGGATGAGGTGGAAGCCGGGCGCTTCCACGAGGCGCTCTTCCACCGCATCAACGTCTTCAACATCAGCCTGCCCACCCTTGGCGAGCGCCGTGAAGACGTGCCCCTGCTCGTGGACTACTTCCTTGCCCAGCTGGGCCGCCAAAAGGGACAGGGGGAATACACGGTCAGCGAGCGCGCCATGCAAAGCCTGCTCTCCTACGACTGGCCGGGTAATATCCGCGAACTGCGCAACGTGCTGGAGCGCAGCATCATCCTGTCCGATAACGGCGTCATCACCCGCGCCTGCCTGCCGCGCGAAATATCCGACCAGCCCGCCAGCAGCCAAACCGGGGGCGTGCTCTCCCTTGAGCGCATGGAGCGCGAGCACATCGCCAAGGCGCTGGACTTCTACGGCGGCAACCGCCAGCAGACGGCCAAAGCGCTGGGCATTGGCCGCAAGACCCTGTACCGCAAAATCGAAAAATTCGACCTGTAGCGCGCGGCGCGCCCATACCGCGGCGCTCTCCGCCCCCTCTCCCCAACCGCGCCCCACAACGCCCCATCCACCGCCACAAAAAAGGACGACGCCACGCGCCGTCCTTTTTCTGTATGCCTTCCGGTGTGTTGCGCAAGCCTTGCCCCACACCGTCCGGCGCTATTTGACCCAAACCCGCCACAAAGCGGCGCAAACTGATACACCATCCCGAAAGCTCCCGCCATGGGCGAGTTTCCATAGCTCCATATCCGCGAAAACGCACCACTTTTGACCCGAGTGCGCACTCTGTCCCACCACCGTGGGACATTCTGCCCAGAGGCTCTTTTCCGTAAGTGTCCGGAATACGACACTTTTCACTTTGGCCCGTTCTTTGCCTCTAGGGAAGCAACTCGCGAGTTCAAGCAGTACGGATTGCATGGCATCGCAAACACACAAGCTAAGGACGGTGTGAAATGGCAGTACGGGAAGAAGTGAACGGATTCTTTATCCCCAGTGTTACTCTTGTAGGCATCGGCGCACACAAGGAAATCCCCGCCCGCATCACGGCTCTCGGCGGCAAGAAGCCCCTGCTCGTCACGGACAAGGGCATCACCAAGGTTGGCATCACCCAGCAGATTGTTGACCTGCTGAAGGCGAATGGCATGGACTGCGTCGTCTACGACGAAACCGTGCCCAACCCCACCGACAAGAACGTGCACGACGGCGTTAAGGTCTATGAGAAGAACGGCTGCGACTCCCTCATCACCCTGGGCGGCGGCAGCTCGCACGACTGTGGCAAGGGCATCGGCCTTGTCGTCTCCAACGGCGGCAAGATTCATGACTTTGAAGGCATCGACAAGTCCACCAAGCCCATGCCCCCTTACGTCGCCGTGAACACCACCGCAGGCACCGCGTCCGAAATGACCCGCTTCTGCATCATCACGGACACCTCCCGCAAGGTGAAGATGGCCATCGTGGACTGGCGCGTCACCCCCGGCATCGCGCTGGACGACCCCACCCTGATGATGGGCATGCCCCCGGCGCTCACCGCCGCCACCGGCATGGACGCCCTGACCCACGCCGTTGAGGCGTACGTGTCCACCATCGCCACCCCGCTCACCGACGCCTGCGCAGAAAAGGCCATCAAGCTCATCTTCACCTTCCTGCGCCGCGCCGTGGCAAACGGACAGGACATCGAAGCCCGCGAAGGCATGTGCTACGCCCAGTATCTCGCCGGTATGGCCTTCAACAACGCCAGCCTCGGCCACGTGCACGCCATGGCGCACCAGCTGGGCGGCTACTACGACCTGCCCCACGGCGAATGCAACGCCATCCTGCTGCCCCACGTTGAGCAGTTCAACCTCATCGCCTGTGTGGAACGCTTTGCCGAAATGGCCGAGTGGATGGGCGAAGACATCTCCGGCATGTCCAAGCGCGACGCCGCCGAACGCTGCCTGCACGCCATCCGTGTGCTGTCCGCCGACGTAGGCATCCCCGCCAACCTCACCGAGCTTGGCAAGCGCTACGGCAAGGACGTCCAGAAGAAGGACATCGCCACCATGGCCGACAACGCTCAGAAGGACGCCTGCGGTCTGACCAACCCCCGCTGCCCCACGGACGACGACGTCCGCCGCATCTACGAGCAGGCCCTGTAGAGACACCTCCTGCCGGTTCCCGACACAGCGGGAACCGGCGCTCTCATTGTGTCGGCGGGCGGCGTGCTCCCCCCTTT
>NZ_JBUDSW010000304.1:0-3791 GCF_054921475.1 Desulfobaculum sp.
ACCAGGCAGCCCTGCAGGGTGAAGGAAAAGAAAATCAGGGTCAGGCCGTCGTCCGTGGGCGGCATGGCGAAATCGGTATCGAAGATGATCGGTATGCGCTCCTGCGCAAGGACCGGATTCGACAGGATCGGCAGTATGGCCAGCGCGACCACGCCCAAGAGGGCATCGCGCCCCGCGCCCGTAGACCTTCAAACGCCCCGACCAGACCAGCCCCACGGGCTCAGCGTCTGGCCGGGGCGTTTTGCATTTGAAAACCGCGCCCTTTATGCTAGGTTGGCGGGAAGTTTCCGCTTTTTAACCTCACAAGGGAGCCATACATGCGTTTTTTCATTGATACGGCAAATCTTGAGGAAATCCGGGAGGCCAAGCGTTATGGCCTGATTGACGGCGTTACCACAAACCCGTCGCTCTTTGCCAAGGAGTCCGAAAACTGGCGCACTCTGGCAGAGAAAATCTGCAAGGAAGTCAACGGCCCGGTCAGTCTTGAAGTTGTTGGGACAACGGCCGAAGAGATGATAAAGGAAGCGCGCGACCTCGCTTCCATCGCCTCCAATGTGGTGGTGAAGATTCCCATGCTCCTCGAAGGCATGAAAGCGGTAGCCCAGCTGTCGTCGGAGAACATCGCCACCAACGTCACGCTGTGCTTTTCGCCGTCTCAGGCGCTCATCGCGGCCAAGGCCGGAGCAACCTACATCAGCCCCTTTGTCGGCCGTGTGGATGATATGTCCTACGACGGAATGGAAATGGTGAATCAGATTGTCACCATCTACCGCAATTACGATTTTAAAACGCAGGTGCTCGTGGCCAGCGTGCGCAGTCCCATGCATATCGTGGAATCCGCCCTCATGGGCGCAGACGTTGCGACCATCCCCTTCAAGGTCCTCAAAAGCCTGTCCCAGCACCCGCTTACGGACATCGGGCTGGAAAAGTTCCTTGAAGACTGGAAAAAAGCCCCCGGCGCCTCCTAGCGCCCCGAGTGGCGAATACAAACGAGTAAAGGACGCCTCCGCGCGAAGCGGAGGCGTCCTTTTTTTGTGTGGGTGGTGGAGCGGGCGTGACGACCCGGCAAAGAAGAAGATGCTCCGCAGGGTTAAGGGCCGCAGGCCCGTCACGAGCCCGTTTAGACGCCAGTAATGCGTTCCGACCGAGCGGTCTCTCTCAGGCCCCGGCGGTTGGCGCCGCGCCTCCGCGGGCAACTGCCTAAGCGTGGAAGGGTAGTCCTCCCATTTTTAGGAGGCCTGAAAAGGAGAGGCTATGCCGCCCAACTCTTTTTCGGGCGGGCTTCCAGCCCGAAAGCCTAAGGATTCTTAAGGACGAAGTCTTTAAGCCATCGGAGATACCCTCTTGACCCCGGCGCGACGACCCGGCCTGCCCCTAAGCACCCCCTCGCCCTCGCTACCCTTTGAGCGCGTCGGCGAGGGTTTCGCCAGCATTGTAGCCCATTTCCATAAGGTCTTGATGCGAGGAGATGATGCCCCGGTCAAAGAGCGAAGGAACGGACATGGCGGAGACGATGTCATAGCCGAGCGCTTCAAGGGGCAGACGCAGGGCGTCGAGGGCAAAGCCGAGTTCCTTTTCGTCGGGCTGCTCGCCAATAATGCCGATGACGGCCTTGCGCCCCTGCCCAGCAAGCCGGCTGGACCAACCGCGCGGGCGGGTGTCCTCGAAGTCATAATAACAGTACAACCTGTCAATAAAGGCCTTCATCCATGCGGTAACATTGTAGTTGTGCACTGGCGAGATGAGAACAAGTCCTTTGGACTCCTGAATGCGTGGGTACAGAAGAGTCATTCCGTCCTGCAGACGCGTGCACATCTTCTCTTTGCGGCATTTTTCGCATCCGACACAGGACTCGTAGCGGTAATCGCGCAGATGCGCTGAAAAAATATGCCGGCCCTTGTCGGCAGCGCCGCTCAAAACGGCATCAAGCAATGCGTGCGAGTTGCCTTTCGCTCTGGGGCTTCCTTCCACTCCAAGAATCATATTTCCTCCTACGATAGCAGATAGATACGCATAACGCGCTCATTTGCGATACTCTCTCATGCATTTTGCCAGCTGAAGTAAGAAAAGGCCATGCTGCACTGGGTGAATTCGGTGAAACCGTGTCGCAAATGAACACCGATGGCAGATAATGTGCGAAGGATTGAGGGCGACACCCTCACCCAACAGCGCAACGGAATCTCCAGACTCCCTCCCTCTGCGTCCATAGCAGAAACAGATTAAAGAGCCCCCGTACCTTCCCCCTTCGTTCACACAGCAACCCCTTTGCGGGCCTTTTCTCCTTTGTTGCAAGGAATACGTCACGCAGACGTGAAAAACGCCGTACAAGGCGAATTTGAGCGTTTTAAGCCGCGCCAAGCACTCACGACGCGCAATGAACGCCGTTAAAGCCAAAAAAGCATGGACAGACAAGGCGGTAGGGGAGGGGAGCACGGCTTGAAAGGGCGAAGCTCCGTTCCAAAGTCTTTCGAGGAGGCGCATCAAGGGCCTTTCGCCGGAAAAGGGGCCTCAACATGGCTCAGAACCCCACAAGTGGCCCAATTCGAGGAACTTAGACGCAGAATGCGTGCAAAGTGACGACGCAAGAGCCAACAACCAATGAAGAAGCGAAAGACACAATGATACCAGCACAAAGTAGGCATTGAAAGTGAGCGGCAATCATCACAAGAAACCACATTACAGCGCAAAAAAGGCGCATAAAAGCACAGACCAACAAGAAGCAGACGACATCTGCACAGCCGGGAAAAGGAAATCCTGACGCATGTTCGATACGCATGAGGGAAAGAACCAACAACGCAGCACCACCAAGCCGTCAAAGAAAGGGCAACTGTGTCAAATCAGCACCCAGAGCCGCCTCAAGCCGTGTGGAGAACCTGTCGACGAAGCGTGGAAAAGACACCCACAAAACCACCTTGGCGCAGTTCGCCTAAGGCCTCAAAAACGCCGTGAAACATCGTGATAAAAGCTGCGCGAATACATGCCGGGATAGGGCATCAAGGGCGGTGAAAAGACGTAGAAAGTGCCCCGGTGAGGCAGGAAAAATGAGGCACCACGCGGCATTGAGTGGCAAATCATCGGCCCGAAACAACGAGGCGCACAAGCCCGCAAGGCTGGGCATCAAGGCCCAATATGGCGCGGAGCACCGGCGAGGAAGAGCCGCCAAAAATGGGCGTAATCCGCCTAATTGCTCGCATATCCGCGCTGTGAAAGCTGTGGAATTCAGCAGGAAAAGTCGTCGGCAAGGATCCCTCAGGAGCTCAAGATCTGAAACTCAGGGGCCGAATCAGGGCAAAAACGCGCCAGACAAAACGGCCAAAAACGGGGGCAAAATGCCGGGGCGAAAGCCCAATCGCGGCCCGTTTTCGACTTGAGTAAAAGTCTCATAATGTAAATTATGTTAACTTTAATAAACGAAAGGAAATGCGTGAGCCTTTTATCCATGCGGGTTTTGTGTTTTTACCCCTGCCTGTGAAACACTTTTCCCACGTTTCACTTGAGGTTGAAGGATTTCCGGCGCCGCTGCCGCCATCTTGGACGTCAAACCGGAGAAAGACTGACCGGCCTCGCCGACGATCCTGACAAAACCGCCGCCCCAAAACGGCACACTTCTCCCTGTCCGCCTCTCTCAGGCTTCGGTGATTATGACGTAATTCATAGGCAGATTCCGCCTGACATGTCCGGTGGGAATGCGTGCTCCTTTTTGCCGGACTCGAAGGCTCACACGCACGAGCGGCAACGCCCCCATGCACCGTAGGATGGCTAGGCTCGCATTCTTTTCAGCTTCTCTCTTT
>NZ_JBUDSW010000305.1:0-3780 GCF_054921475.1 Desulfobaculum sp.
TAATTTCCTTAAGGATCCTTAGGATTTTCAGGTGCGGAAGCCGCCCCTGAAAATAGGGGGGAGGCTGGTCATAAAGGGGTAACATCAACCGGGATTCTCACGGCTTTATCAGTGGTACCAACCCCACCCCAAAAACAGCCATCCCCGCAGCGAAAGCCTCGCAGGGGTGCCGCCGTCATTCGTCCACGAGCACCCGTCATGCCCGCACTCGGGATTGTTAAGGGGCTGCGCCCCTTAACCCTGCGGAGCAAAAAATGCGTGGGTTTTAGCGCACGCTGGCGCAAAGAGAGAGGCCACACGAGCCGTCTGGTGGCTGGGTGTGGCCTCGCCGTAGGGGGGTGTGGAGGAAAGATTTAGTTGACGAACATGGGGTAGTCCGTGGAGCGCAAACACTCGACGGCGTCGCTGTGCCAATCATCGCGGGGGGCGTGCTTGCCGTAGTGCTTTCCGGGCTGGCCTGTGGATTCACTGACGACGATGGAGGAGAGGTTGGGCCAGTCGTTGACGGCGCACCATTTTTCTATGCAGGCGAGGGGACCGGTGAGTGTAGAGGCCTGCCGCGGGTCGCGGTCCAGCATTTCGCAGAGTTCGCGGTAGGTGAGCAGCCGTTGCGGCGCGTCCTCCTTGCGGACGAGGGGCGTTCTGACGCGCCGCTGGTGGTAAAGCAACTTGTTGACGACCTTGATTGAAAACGGGGTGAGGGGGGTGTTGTCAAACATGGTGCCTCCTTTTGAGGTGCTTTTCCATCTAATACAAAACGCTGTGAGAAAACTCAACTCCGTGCTACTATAATGGGTTTTGTCCGTAGTGCATGGCATGCAATGCTTTTTGCATTTGCCGAGAAATGCAGAAACTTGCACATGGCGTAATGAGGCTGGTGGACGGGGCCTTTTGCGGGTGGAGGAAAAAGGAACTTTTTGAAAAAAAGATGGATGGCGGCTCTGGCGCTAAAAAGACGCCGCCCCGGAACGCGGGTGGCGTTCCGGGGCGGCGGTATGGTTGGTGTGTACGGGCGGTGCTACTTGGCCGAGAGCTCTTCAAGCTCGCTGGCGAGGCGGGCGAGTTGGGTGACGGCGTCGCCTGCGTCGTTCATGCGGCCGGACACGCCGTTGGCCATTTGGGCCACTTCGTCCACTGCGGCGTTGATGTGCTCGCTGGTCATGGACTGTTCTTCGGCAGCGGCGGCGATGTTCTCCACCTGATTGGAGGACGCGTTGACGAGGCTGACGATTGTTTCGAGGGCCTCGCCGGATTTGGTGGCCAGTGTGCTGGCTTCGTCCACCATTTGGTTGGTGCGGTCCACGGCGTCGATGGAAGATTGTGCGCCTTGCTGAATGGACACAATGGCCTTTTCGACTTCGTTGGTGGCTTGCATGGTCTTTTCGGCCAGCTTGCGAACCTCGTCGGCAACGACGGCAAAGCCGCGCCCGGCGTCGCCTGCGCGTGCGGCCTCGATGGCGGCGTTGAGGGCGAGAAGGTTGGTCTGGTCGGCGATATCCGTAATAACGCTGAGAACCTGCCCAATCTCCTGTGCCTGTGAACCGAGGCCGTGCATGGTTTCGCGCATGGTGCGGGCGTGTTCGCTAACGCGGAGGATGGACTCCACGGCTTGCTTGACGACGCCGGCACCGCTGTCGGCTTCGCTGCGGGCGGCACCGGTCTGCTCGGCGGCTTCGGTGGCGCTGCGCGCAACCTGCTGCACGGCGGCGTTCATCTGATCCATGGCGGAGACGGTTTCCTGAATGCGTCCCTGCTGGGTGGCAAGGGCGTCCTGCACGCCGCTGAACTCATGGGTGAGCCCTTCGGTGGTGCCGGTGAGGCGCTGGGCGGCGTCGTGCGTGGCCTCGTTGACTTTGGCGATGCGCTCCAGCTTGTCCTGAATTTCCTGCTCGGATTGGACGAGGTCGGTGACAACGCGGGCGACTTCCACATAGCCAATGACAGCGCCGTGCCCGTCGTGCAGGGCGGAGGCGGAGGGCTTGATGTAGATGCTGGTGCCGCCGTGCTTCAGTTCGATGATGTCGGCTTCGGCCTGTCCACCAAGGCGCTTGACCATATCAATGGGACAGCCCGGCGTGCCGCAGACGGTGGTGTCGAGCTGCTCGTGGCACTTGCACTGGTGCAACTGGTCCTGCGTGATGCCAAGCAGGTCGAGGGTCGCTTTGTTTGCCATCTTGAGGTTGTAGTCGTTGTCCACAACGAAGATGGGGTCGGGCACGGTGTTCAGCACGTTCACATAGCCGCGCATCTCGTCCAGCATGGTCGAGAGCTTGTGGGTGAGGGTGTTGAATGTGCGGGCCAGCTCGCCAATTTCGTCACGCTGGGTGTTCTCCAGCTGTTCGGAGAGGTCGGCGCGGTCCTCGGCGATGTCTTCAATCTTTTGGGTGATGCTGCGGATGGGCGCGCTGACGAACTTGCGCAGAACAATGAGCAGAACAATGACGGGACACAGGGCCATCCCGGCCAGCATCAAAATGAGGGTGGTGTCCGCACGGGCGGCCATGGCGGCGATGTTCTTGAGGTCCACCACGCTGACGATAACGCCAATCTGGTTGCCATTGTAGTCGCGCACGGGGGCCGCGCCAAGGGCGAGCTCGGGCTGCATCTGCAGGGTGTAGCCGTCGCGGCCGTCGTCCAGTAGCTGACGGGTGAGATGCGTCAGGGAGCTGGTGTTGCGCGGCGCTGTGGCGCGGACGTAAGCGCCATCCAGAACCGGGTACTTGGAGGAATCCTGAAGGGATTTGGTGATGCTGAGCTTGTCGGCGTTCATGTACAGGACAAGGTCGTTGGACTCGTCGCGGACGTCGTTGAGGATGGGGGCGAAGCTCTCCAGTACCTCAACGGAGCCGAGCTGCTGGCCGTTGGCGGCGGTGATGGGCACCACGCCGCGGATGGCAAAGCCGCCTCGGCCGAGTTCAATACCGCTGACGGACTGACCGGTGCGGTTGACGTCCAGTACGGTTTGGCGGAAGGAAGAGATATCGTCGGAAATATCCACCCAGTGGCCATTGCGCTTGGTTTGTTTGTCGCGCCACATGCGCACAAGGCTTCTGCCGTTGGGCAGATGAAAGTGCAGACGCAAACGGCTGCCGGCGGTGGCCTTGTAGCTGTCCAGCATTGGGGCCAGCTCGGAGCGCAGCAACTCGCGGGCGGTTTGGGCCTGCGGGGAGCGGGCGTCGTCAATGTCGCCGGAGGAGGCGATTTCATAGGCCTCGCGCACCTTGGGCAGGCGGGCAAAGACGGAGGCAAGCTCCTTGGCGCGGCGCGAGGCCTTGTCGATATCCTCGGAAATGCGCGTGTACTGGTGATCCATCGTGGAGGCGACGTAGTGGTCCCTCAGCTCGTTAAACGAGGAGAAGATGGTGATGTAACTGGCGAGCCCGAGCGCCAGCACCACGATGACCTGCGGGATGGAGAGTTTCCAGAGAAGTTTCATACTGTTGTCCGTACGGTTTTAAAGTTCCTTAAGCATCCGGTTGTGCATCGGCGGCCGCTACGTGGAATGCGCGGCGGGGCGTCGATGCCGCGCAGCCCGTCCGGCGTTGCCGGGGCTGCGCTGTTATCCCCTGTGCTCCCTCATAGAGTGCCAACCCTCGCAAAGTCGGCTGGTGTGACGATGTCTTTTCGGTACCCTTCCCAGGTTCCTTAAACTTATCATGTGTACTTTTGGGGGACGGGCGGAACAAGGAATCTCTCTGTCTCGTGCCAATATTCACAATCTGGTCCTGCCAGATGGGCGGGCCTGTGAATCGTCGCATGTGGTGGCGTGTGTGAAGGCGT
>NZ_JBUDSW010000306.1:0-3744 GCF_054921475.1 Desulfobaculum sp.
CATCATCGCCATAGGGGAATAGCCATGCCAACGCAGGAATATGCCCGCTGGGCGGACGTTTTGCAGAATGAGCCGGAGGCCGTGCGCCTTGTGGAGGACATGGGGCTGCTCAGCCAAATCTGGGACGACCTTGTGGACGGCGACCGCGCTGTGCCGCCGCAGGCCGTGAGCAAGGCCTTTTGGCTGGCGCTGGTGGGCATCCCGGAGAACCACTTTTTCCGGCGTCACCGGGCCATGCTCCAGCCGCTCATGCGCTGCTACATCACCTGCTGGCTGGATGCCAACGAGCTGGAACGCGGCACGGACCACGACCGCACCGTGGCCTTTGTCCTGCGCGATGTGCTGGGGGACGTCATTATCCAGTGCGCGGGGCTTATCGGCGGGTATGACTACATGCGCAGCGTTGGCCCGCGCGTGCGGCGCATGGTGCATGACGAAACCCTTGGCGAGTATTTGGAGGGCCTGACATGAGCGTCGGCGACAGCGGATACGAGAGCACAACCACCATCAACGCGGTGGATCCCGAGGCCGCGCGCAAGCTCGCCACCCTGAGCGAGGAACAGCTTGCGCTCTACAAGGAGCACTTTTTGCCCTACGAGCGCGAACTCGCCAACGCGAATCTGGCCGTGCTGCCGGAGCGGCAGGGCCTGACCACGGAGGAGCTGGCGACCCAGCGCGAGCTGCTCCCTCTGCGCCGCCGCGTGGCGCAGGCGGGCCTTGAGGAAACGCTTTTTGATCTGGAGCTCGGCCGCCCGGTGAAGGAGGCGCTGGTTTCGGAGCAACTGGCGGAGATGGAGCGGCGCGCCCCGTCGCGGACGCCTTCTACGCGCAGGCCGCCAAAGGGCCGGATACCCTTGGCGCCATGGGCCGGGCCAGCGCAGACGTTGCCGCAGCGTACAAGGGCGCGGAAGGCGCGGCGCGCCGGGCCGCAGGACGCAGCGGGGCCAGCTCCGGCTCCATCTTGTCCACCATTGCGCGGGACCGGGCGCGCACTACTGCCGGAGCACGCACTGCCGCGCGCGTTGGCGAGGACGACAAAGCGTGGTCCAAACTGGCCACCGCCATGAGCATGCGCGGTCGCGCGTCCGGCCTGCCGGGCGTCGCCAGCACCAGCACCGGCGCGGGCGGGGCCAGGCCGTATCAGACCGGCGGCCTGCCGGGCCTGCCCGTGGGCAACCCCGCAGACCGGGCCCTTGCCGCGCTGAACGCTGGCACCCGCACGCAGTCGCAGTCGTCCTCGCAAAGCGGCGGCGCCGGGATTGGCGGGTTCCTTGGCAATGTGGGCGGGCAGGCCGCTGGCATCGGGTTGATGAGTCTTTTGCTGTAAGGGGGTGAGCCATGGGATTTTGGGACAGCGCAAGCGAGGGGCTGGAACGGGGCGTGAATCTTGGCGCGCGCCTGCCGCAGCTGCGCGCGGACAACGCGGCGCGGGAGTTCCAGATGGAGGAGCTCCTCTCCCAGCGCGAACTACGCGAGGAAGCACAGCGGCAGGGCGAATTTGCCAAGGCGCTTATCCTTTCCGGCGGCGACCCGGCCGTGGTGGCGAAGCTGGGGACCGACCTCTTCCCCAACGACCTCGGCTACGACTACACCGAGGACCCGCAGACCGGCGCCATTACCTTTAAAGGCTATCGCATGGTGGATCAGGGCCGCACCAAGGAATACGACCCGGCGTCGGAGTTTCGCTTTTCCGGCCGGGAGGACCTGATGCAGCGCGTGGTGCCGGCGGCCACGGACCCCAAAACGTGGCTGACCACGGTGCTTGCTGGGAAGATGAAAAAGAGCGCCCCGCAAGTGGTCAACGTCCCCGGACGGGGGCAGGGCGTTGTGGTGCCTGACGAAGGCGCGCCCGGAGGCCTGCGCGTGCAGATTCTGGCCGGGAGCGAGCCGCGCGAGGAGATTGGCCGCGACGCGCGGGGCCTGCCGGTCTATAGCGACAGTTTGGACGGCTACTCCGGCCCGGTCTATGACTCGGCGCTGACCCGCCAGCAGCCCAAAGCGCCCAAGGTGCTCCGCGCCAGCGACGGCAGCCTTGGCACGGTTGAGGGCGGCGTGTTTTCCCTCATCAAGGGCCAGCCCGCGCCCAAGCAGGACGACGCGCCGAAGATTTTGAAGGCTGGGGACGGCACCCTTGGCGTCGCCGAGAGCGGGCGCTTTCAGCCGCTCTCCGGTCAGCCGCAGGCCGCGCCCAAGGTGAGCGATTTGCGCGGGGCCATGGCCATGCACCTTGAGGGCTACGGCGAGCGCGGGCAACCGCTGATGGTGCCGGACGGGCAGGGCGGCTACACCTTCAATACGCAGGGCGTGGAGGATGCGCTGGCGGATATGGCGGCGAGGGCCAAGGGCGGCAGCGCCGGAGCCATGCGCGACCTTATCGCCGTGAACCAGCTGCAGGCCAAGGCGCGGCAAGCCACGGGCGTGCAGGTGGGCGACGACATGCGCCGCCGCGTGCTGGACGGCGTGCGCGCTGAGGTAGAGCGCGTGCGGCAGGCCACCGGCCCCAACTGGGGCGCGGCCCGGCGCGAGATGGAAATTGACCTGCTGGCCGAAGGCGTCCTGTCCTATGACGAAATCAAGCGCATCCTGTACCCCGGTGAAGGCGGCCTTCCGGGCGGGCTTGTGGCCGCGCAGGAGGGTGGGCGATGAGGGGCCGGGACGATGCGAAAAGGCAGGGGCGGACTTTTGATGGTGGAGCGCAGGCGCTGGGCGTCAGCTTCTCCCCGGCCATTGACGCCATCACGCCGCAGTTCCAGCGCTACATCGACAAGTACGCGCCTAAAGAGCCGCCACCGCCGGAGCCGGGCGACACCTTCCTAGGCACGCTTGGGGAGCTGCTTGGCGTGGGCAGGCCCCCAAGCATCACGGACGAGGCCGTGCGCGGCATGACGCCGGAGGATCCGCGCATCGTGGCCCAGCGCAATGCCCCGGACTTTTCCGGGCGCGCCGTGGGCGTTCCCGGCAACCCACCAACACCGCCGGTGGATGATCTGCCCGGCTCCGTCATGTCCGGTATGAGCGGCACGAAGCCCACAGGGCCGGGCCTGACGGACGAGGAAGCCCGGCGCGTGGAGGAGATGCTGGTGCCCATCCCGGACGCCATCCTTACCCGCCCACAGCCCGGCGAGCGGCGGCAAAGGGAGCCGGAGACGGACTTTCTTGGCGGCCTGTCGGTGTTTGGCCGCTCCTTTGCGCGCGTGCCGGAGGAGACGGCGGCCGCCATGGCCAGCGCGTGGCGCGGCGGGGATATTGACCACGAGGAGGGCGCGGTGGACGCCTTTATCCGCCGCGTGCGCCAGCGGGGCGACGACTACGCGCAGCGCTACGGCTCCGGCGCGGAGTTCCTGCCCGGCATCACCGTGCGCGATGTGGCGCAGTTCCCGCGAAACCTCGGCTTTTCCCTGACCAGCATGGGCGCGGGCCTTGGCGCGGGTGTGCCGGTTGCTTTGGCCCCGGTCCCCGGAGCGCGCCCCGGCGCCTGGCTGGCCGGGACGTCCGCGTCCGGCGCCGCAGCATTTCGCATGGCCAAGGACGATATCGTCTCCCGTTACCGCGACGCTCTGCAGGAGCAGAAGGCCCAAGAGGCCAAGGCGGCCGGGAAAAAAGCGCAGCCGTTGACCCAAGAGGAATGGGACGCCGCCCGCGAGGAGTTTGACGCCAAAGCCGTGGAATACGGCCTGTGGGAAGCGCTCCCCGAGGCCATTGGCAGCGCTGTTGGGCTGAAGCTGCTCATCACGCCGCTGAAGC
>NZ_JBUDSW010000307.1:0-3730 GCF_054921475.1 Desulfobaculum sp.
CGCTGCCCTGCTCCTTCTGCACCTGCCCGGCCACGCTTTCCACCCACGCAGCAGCCAGCCTCTGCGCGCCGAAAAGCGGCCGCCCCCTCCTACGCTTTGCAGTCGTCTGACAACTTACGCTGAGCAGAAACCAATCCTTGCACAGCACTGTGTCTGTGGCCCCCGCGAATCAGCCGTGTACGCCTCTGTGGCACTCTTGCAGTGCACCCTACGCATCACGGCTCCGCACGCAACACCGCAGATGCAGAACGCCACGCACCAGACGCAAAAAAGCCCTTGCTCCAGAGGAGCAAGGGCTATACTTGCGGTGTGTGGCAGGCCAGGAGGGATTCGAACCCCCAACATGCGGTTTTGGAGACCGCCGCTCTAGCCGTTAGAGCTACTGGCCTGCGCTGCACAGAAGCGTTCTAAAGGACCGTTGTTCAACGGCTTTTCCCTCAGCGCGCTTGCGGAAAATCCACGATTACCCGCTCTTTGTCAACCTTTTTTTGCGATTTAATTTCACCGATGACCCAGGCGCTTTCGCCCATGCCCTTGGCGCGGTTGACAACGTCCTCGGCTATATCCTCGGAAACGATGAGGATGTAACCGATACCGCAGTTGAAAATCTGCAACATTTCGGGCCAGCTCAGCTGTCCCTCTTCCTTCAGCCAGTTGAACACCGGAAGGATGTCCCAGCTGTCGAAATCGATGGAAGCCACCACCCCGCGCGGCAGAATGCGCGGAATGTTGTCGTAGAAGCCGCCGCCGGTAACGTGGCACATGCCCTTAATGGTCATGTCGCGCATCAGGCCGCGCACGGTTTCCACATAGATGCGGGTGGGCTCAAGGAGCACGTCCGCAGCGGTTCTGTCGGTGCCGGGGAAGGTGTCGTCACCCTTCAGGCCGGCCTGCGTAGCCAGCTTGCGCACCAGCGAATACCCGTTGGAATGGACGCCGGAGCTTCCAAGGCCAATGATTTTGTCGCCGGGGCGGATGGACGAACCGTCCACAATGTTGGCATTATCAACAACACCAACGCAGAATCCGGACAGGTCGTACTCGCCGGGCTTGTAGAAGTCCGGCATCTCTGCCGTCTCGCCGCCAAGCAGTGCACAGCGGCTCTGCTTGCAGCCATCAACAATACCCGCGACAACCTTCTCCGCCGTGCCGACATTCAGCTTGCCGGTGGCGAAATAGTCGAGGAAGAAAAGAGGTTTGGCTCCCTGGACAAGAATGTCGTTGACACTCATTGCCACAAGGTCGATACCGATTGTATCGTGCCTGTCGTACTGAAAGGCGAGGTTGAGCTTGGTGCCCACGCCATCGGTGGAGGCTACGAGAACGGGATTTTCCATGGAATTGGTATCCAGCTTGAAAAGACCGCCGAACCCGCCGATATCGGTCACGACCCCGCCTGTAAAGGTCGAGGAAACCATGGATTTGATCCGGGAAACAAACTCGTTGCCGGCGTCAATGTTTACGCCAGCTTCGGTATAGGCCTTGGCCCTGTCTGTCATGGGATGTGCTCCTTGCGGTGAAAGCGGCTTGCCGCCTTGGTCGGGAGTCGCTTATATGGTTTTCAGTGCCGAAATTCAAGGGAGATTTTTTCATGCTGCACACGCGCTTTTCTCCACAGCGCCTTGCCATACTCGCTTTTGCCGTGCTTTTTGTGGCTGTTATGGTGCCTGCGCCAGCCCAATGCGACACCTCACCACAGGCCCCCGCCCCCAGAAAGGACCGCGTCTTCGGCACATCCGACGAGGGCATCCACATGGAGCGCCGCGATGACACCGGCGACCGCATCATCCGCGTGCAGCCCGCCCCCCGCCATGACGAGACGCACCAGCAGGAATACCACATCCCGCTGACCATTGAACCCAACATTTCCATTACGCCCAAAAACAGCACCGCTCCCGGCCAACGCCCAAAGGAGTAACCATGCGACAGGCGCAGCTTTGGAAATCCATCAGCGGCGACCGGGTACAATGCCGCCTGTGCAGCCACTTCTGCATCATTGCGCCGGACGCGCGGGGCCTGTGCGGGGTGCGCGAAAACCGCGGCGGGCGTCTCATCACCTACGCGGACACCATCGCCGCCCTGCATGTGGACCCGGTGGAGAAAAAGCCGCTCTTCCACTTTTTGCCCGGCACGCTGACGTTTTCCTTCGCCGCCATGGGGTGCAACTTCTCCTGCGCGTGGTGCCAAAACGCCTCACTCTCGCAGCCGCCGCGCAGCGGACAGCTCCCCTCCGGCCAGCCCGCCACACCGGAAAGCCTTGTGGACGCCGCCATCGACCGGGGGTGCCGGTCCATTTCCTACACCTACTCCGAGCCCACCATCTTTTATGAATTGATGCTCGACACCGCCCGCGCCGCCCATGAACGCGGCCTGAGCAATATTCTTGTCTCCAACGGCTTCCAAAGCCCGGAATGTCTCGACACGCTGGGGCCGTACATCGATGCCGCCAATATCGACCTCAAGGCCTTCACCGAGGCGGCCTATACAGACTTCTGCGGCGCACGCCTCAAGCCTGTGCTGGACAACCTCAAGCAGATGCGCCGTCTTGGCTGGTGGCTGGAGGTCACCACCCTCCTCGTCCCGGACGTCAACGATTCAGACGGCGAAATTGCGGATATGGCGGCCTTTATCCATGACGAGCTCTCCCCGGACACGCCGTGGCACCTGTCACGCTTCCACCCGGACTACACCATGATGGACCGCCCACCCACGCCCGTTGCCACGCTGGAACGCGCCATCGCCATTGGGCGGGATGCTGGGCTTCAATACATTTATGCGGGCAACGTGCCCGGCCATAACACCGAAAGCACCATTTGCCCCGCGTGCGGCCACGTCGTCATTGCGCGCCATGGCTTCAGCCTTGGCGCGCACAATACCAAGGGCCTTTGCCCCTCGTGCAAGCACCCAATACCCGGCGTCTTTTCCGCCGAGTGAAAAAAATGAAAAAGTTCGCCCTTAGGGCTTGCCATGGGATTTCATTTTCAGTAGGTGGTTCTTCACGACACGACGCGGGAGTAACTCAGTGGTAGAGTGCAACCTTGCCAAGGTTGAAGTCGCGGGTTCAAATCCCGTCTCCCGCTCCACTTTTTCTCTTCCCTCGGGGCGTGGCGCAGTCTGGCAGCGCGCCTGCTTTGGGAGCAGGATGTCGGGAGTTCAAATCTCTCCGCCCCGACCAGAGATACCAATGGCTTACAGGATTCTTCCTGTAAGCTTTTTTTGTGCGCGGCTCCCCTATGGCTCCCCCCGCACGACATTTTCCCCCTCTTTTGCTCCGCCTGCCGGGGGCTTTTCCCCATGAGCTGCGTTTTCAACGCATGCCGCTTTCAGGCGGATTCCCTTGCCTTTTCATGCGCCGTGGCGTAGAGGCAAGGCGCTTTTCCCGTCCCCAATTGGGACAGAAACGCCATCAGGTGCCCTGCGCGTAACGCAAAGGGAGAATTGGGAAGTCCGGTGCAAATCCGGCGCTAGCCCGTAACCGTGAAAGGGGACGAACCCGCAACAGCCACTGTGCGCACGCCGCATGGGAAGGCGCGGAAGTAGGCAGACACCCCCTCAAGCCGGGAAACCAGCCTGTTGGTCGCTTGTGGTTTACTGAGGTTTCGAGGCGAACCTCCGGACCGTTTGTGCACCCTACGGGCCTGTGCTTCGTGGCGGCCGTGCACGGTTCTGAGTCTTCGTCTCCTTGTTGTTGGCGCGCTTTCGCGCCGCACGCAAAAGGAGGCACCATGCG
>NZ_JBUDSW010000308.1:0-3714 GCF_054921475.1 Desulfobaculum sp.
GGCCAATACCGTCTACGTGGTGGCGGACCGGACAACGACGGGCGAGATTAACCTCTCGCGCTTTCGGGATATTATGGCGCTGAAGCATCCGGACCTTGCGGTTATCGTCCTGCGGGACTTTATGTCCGATGACCTGCTGCGCAAGCTGTCGAGCCTGCCGCAGGATTCCTTTGTCTTTCTCCTCTCCTTCTGGCGGGATATGCTGGGGGACTACATCTCCGAGGACCGGCTGCATGATGTGTTGCAGGCGAGTTCGGTGCCGGTGTTCAGCCGCACGGAGTGGTTTATTGGTGCGGGCGTGATGGGCGGCAAGTGTGTGAGCGGATTTGACCAAGGCCGCAGGGCGGGGCTTATGGCCGCGCGGATTCTGTCCGGCGATGCTGTGGCGGACATCCCCGTAGAGCACGAGGGCCGCGCCCGTTTCCTTTTTGATCAGAGCGAGATGGAACAGTATGGCATCAACGCCGAAGCGCTTCCACCGGGGAGCGAGGTCCTCGGCGGGGACGACAAGGGCATGCGTTTTCGCCCTGTGACGGTGATGCTGTTTGGCGGCGCATTTGCGGCGCTGTTTGTCCTTGTGGTGGGCTTTGGCGGGGTGCTTGTGTCGCTGTACCGCTCCCGCCGGGCGCTGGAGGCCGAGCGTGACCGCTCCGCGCGCATTATCGAGAAGACCCCGGCCATTATCTGCGGTGTTACCGCAAGCGGCGAGACGACATTTCTCAACCCATTTGGCGAGGCCGCCACGGGCTACCATCAGGAGGAGCTTGTGGGGCGCAACTGGTGGACCACCTGCTATCCCGGCGAAAGCTACGCGCAGGTGGAAAAGCTGTTCAGGGAGATGCAAGGGCTGGATGTCTCCGGCTACGAGATGGACCTCACGGCGAAGGACGGCACCACCCGCACCATTATGTGGACGTCCATGAACCGTTTTGCGCCAACAGGTGAACTGCTGGAGGTGGTCGGCTTTGGTGATGACGTCACCGAGCGCCGCGCGGCGGAACGCGCCCTGCGCGAGAGTGAAGGCCGTTACCGCCTGCTTTTCGAGGCCGCGCACGATGGCATTTTTATCCTTCGCGGCGGGCGGCTGTGGGACTGCAATCCGAGCTGTGAGGAGCTGATGGGCGTATCGCGCGAGCAGATTCTTGGCACAACGCCGACAGATTTCTCACCCCGCAGGCAGCCCGGAGGGGGGCTTTCCTCGGAGCAGGCGGCGGAGCTGCTGGAGGCGGCGGAGCAGGGCCACAGCCGCGTGTTCGAGTGGCGGCACCGCCGGGCCGATGGGACCATGTTTGATGCGGAAGTGTCTCTGTCTGGCTTTGTGGTAGATAACGTGAATTACGTGCAGGCCATCGTCCGCGACGTGACCGAAATGCGCCGCATGCGCGAACTGATGACCCAAAACGAAAAGATGCTCTCCCTTGGCGGCCTTGCGGCAGGCATGGCGCATGAACTGAACAATCCCCTCGGCGCGGTACTGCAAAGTGTGCAGAACATTGAGCGCCGGTTTTCGGAATCGCTCCCGTCCAATACGCAGGTCGCGGGCGAGGTGGGCGTCAACCTTGATGCTGTGCGGCAGTATTTGGAGCGCCGGGGGATAGACAGAATGCTGACGGGCATCCGTCAGGCTGGGACGCGGGCGGCGAGCATTGTCCGCAATATGTTGGAATTCAGCGATTCCGTAGACGGCGGGCGCGAGCCGTGCCGCATTACGGAGTGCGTGGACAGGGCCATAGACCTGCTGGCGGCGGAAATGCGGCAGAAGCAGACGGACCTGCTTTCCGGCGTGCGCATCGAGAGGGAGTTTGACGCCGCGGCCCTGTGCGTCCCCTGCAACCGTGCGGAGCTTGAGCAGGTGCTCCTGAATGTGTTGCGCAACGCCGTGCAGGCCGTGCAGGAGACCGTGCGCGAGGGCGAGGAAGGGACGCTCCGCCTGACCACGCGGCTTGAGGGTGGCTATGTGGTGGTGGAGGTGGAGGACAACGGACCAGGGGTGCCTGAGGCGGACCGGCGCCGGGTGTTTGAACCATTCTTCACCACGCGCGACCCCGGGGAGGGGACGGGTCTTGGGCTGTCCGTGTCGTATTTTATTGTGACGCAGAACCATGGCGGCGAATTTTATGTGGAACCAGCCGCCAGCGAAAAAGGGGCGAGGTTTGTCATCCGCCTGCCCTACGGCGATGCGTGCCGCGTGGACGAAGGGAAGACGCAACACGGGGATGTTGGCAGCGGGCGTGCGGCCCACTGAACCGCGCGACGTGTGATGGCATGCAAGGGGGACGCTTATGATTTCCGGAGCAGGTGAGTGGTGGAAAGAGACGATGTCGCAGTTGGTTGAGGAGTCGAAGGGGCTGCCTCATGTGCCGCCTGATGTTGTGGAGGAATATCTGCGGCAGTCGCCGCGTATGGCGGAAGCGGTAAGCCGGTCTCTTGGTCAGCGTGATGACCTTGGCCTGCTAATTGGGGCTGCGCCTGTGAGTATGATGCATGACAACCACCGTCATCACGGCGCATTTATGGCGGATGTGTTTCTGCTGCGCGCCACGACGCTGTTGGTGAATATGATGCCGTGGGTTTACCGGGCGTACTCAGGGCAGGGCTTTGCGTATGAGTACTTTCGGGTGGAGCTTGAAGCGTGGCGCACGGTTATTGCCGAAACCTTGGGGCAGGAGCAGGCTCGCGAAATAGTGGCGTATTATGACTGGCTGCTGGACAAACACGACGATGTGATTCGTCTGGCCGAGGCGGCAACGCCATGGACGCCGGAGCTTCCCGGTGCGTGGCAGTCGGTGTACGAGGAGTTTTTGGAGTGTCTGCTGACGGCGGACAGTCCGCGCTGTATCGCCATTGGGCGCGAGGCTGTGGGCGGGCTGGAGCCGGGGCCGTTTTATCTGCATGTGGTGCAGCCCGCGCTCTATACCGTTGGGGAGATGTGGGCCGAGGGCAAGGTGACCGTGGCGCAGGAGCATTTGGCCTCTACCCTCACCGCGCGGACGCTGGCGTCGCTGTTTGTGGATGGCATCTATGTGCCCAAGGTGCGCGGCAAGGTGCTGGTAACGGCCTCGCCCAACGAGTTTCATGAAATCGGGGCATGGATGGTCTCCAGCTGTTTGGAATACGACGGATGGAACGTGTTGTACCTTGGCGCCAACACCCCGCATGAAGCGCTCATCCGCATGGCGCGGGCGGAGCAGCCCGATATTATCGCCATATCCATGACCACTCCGTTCAACTTCCGCAGTATTTATCAGTTGATACAGGACGTGCGGGCTATGCCGGAGCTTGCGGAGTGCCGCATTATGGTGGGCGGGCAGGCCTTTGGATGGGATGAATCCATCGCGGAGGCGATGGGGGCGGACGCCTACACACAGGACTGCATACAGGCCGTGGAGTGCGCCAGATGCTGGTGGCGCGAGGCAGGACAGTGACGCTGTTTGAGGCGTGGCGCAGAAATAGTGACGTTGTGCACCAGTTCTGCGACGCGTCGGAAACCATGCTTTTTGCATTCATTGACGCATCGGAGCGCATTGTGGAGTGCAGCGATGGCTTCCGCCGCGCGTCTGGCTCCCATCAGCCGCTTGCGGGGCAGCCTCTGGAGGATGTGTTCTGTATGCCCGGTGGTGAACCTGTCGAGCTTGTTCCTTCCATTCCGCCCACCTTGTCTGTGCCTGCGCTGTGCCGGTTCCATGGCGACACGCGGCTGTTTCGTGTGGTGCT
>NZ_JBUDSW010000309.1:0-3701 GCF_054921475.1 Desulfobaculum sp.
ACTTCTTCATTGATGACCATGGTGCCGATTTCCGCGGCAAAGGCCGACCCGGACCGTCCCGCAAGCAGGATGGCCGTCACCAGCGGGCCAAGCTCGCGCAGCATGGAAAGGCCAAGGAGGTTGGCCACGTAGATGTCCGCGCCAAAGCGCTGCATGGGGACGGCGGATTGAAAGGCCGTAATAAGGCCCATGAGGAAGCCGATAAGGGCGATGATGGGCAGGGCGTTGACGCCCGCGCTCTCGCAGGTGGCGATGGTGTCCTTCCACCGGATGCAGGAGGGCGAGCGCATGGCGCACAGCAGAGAGAACGCGCCTTCGCCCACAAAGGTGACAAGGTCCTTGAAGTCGCGGGCCACGGCCACGGCGGAGTCGCCGACCTGCTCCACAAATCCGCCACGGCGGGGCGCGGTGGGCGCGGCAAGGTCCGCCCCGTCAAAGAGGGCCAGCAGGCGGTCGTGGTCGGCGTTGGTGCCGGTCAGGGGCGGCGCATCGCCGCGCGTGGCGGCCTGCCGCATGCGCAGAATTAGCCCCGCGCCCATGGTGTCCAGATAGCTGACGCGCGAGAGGTCGATAAACGCGCATTCTCCGGCGCCGGCCAAGCCCAGAGCCTGCTTCCAGATGACGGACGTGCCGCGCGAATCCAGCCGTCCGGCAAGGATGATGCCGCCGCCCTCGCGGGTGACGGATGCGGGGGGAGCATGCTTCGCTGGTGTGTGGCGCGTGGTTTCCATTGCATGGTTATATAAGTAACCGCCCTCAATCGCAATGTCAGACGCGGCTGTGACGCCGCAGTGCCTACCATGGCGCGCCGTCAATGGCGCGAAACCCACATCGCGGCGCGAGTTTCCTCCGCCTGTATTTGGCGGCAGAGGAAAAGCCTTGTCCGCCCTGCCTTTTGCCTGCGTTGATGTATCTTTTGACACCCTGTTGACCCGGTATGGTTTCCATGCAAAAGTGAAGGAAACTTTGGAAACGTGAATGGTTTCCTCGGTGAAAGGAGAGCACAATGGATGAGAAACGCCGCGAACGCATTTTGGCCGTCGCCGCAGAGAAGTTTGAGCAATATGGTCTGCGCCGCGTGACCATGGATGACATCGCCCACGAACTGGGGATGAGCAAGAAGACGCTGTACAAGGTCTTTCAGGGCAAGGAAGCCCTTGTGGACGAATACGTCCAGCGGTCCATGGAGCAGCGCCTTGGCGAGGTGTTTACGGCCATGGAGTCCGCGGACAAGGTGACGGACTGCTTTGGCGCGGTGTACCGCCGCATTTTTGCCTTTTCCTCCAAGATATCCCAGCCCTTTATGCGCGACCTCAAGCGCGAGTACCCGCAGATTTGGGAGCGCGTGCAACTGCGGCGCGCCCGCGGGCTCCAGCGCTATACGGCCCTTATCCGCAAGGGCGTGGCGCAGGGCGAAATCCGCCCCTCCATTGACCCGGAAATCGCCACGGGCATCATCAGCGCGGTCATCAACAACTACATGGTTCCGGAGACCTTTGACGAGGGCAAGGAGCCAAACGAAGTGGCCCGGACGTGGTTCACCATGTTGACCTCCGGGCTGTTCATCACGCCGCCGTCTCTTGACGAGCATGCTGATGGTGAAACCGCCGGGGACAAGAGCGCCGATAAGACGCCCGCAGGCCAGTAGGGCGCGGGCCATGGAACGACATGTGTGCAACACGTCCGCAGTGCGGACGGGAAGGGAGTGGGGACTATGAAGAGGGTGTCGCGCCGGATGCTTCTTGTTCCGGTAGTGCTCATCGGAGTGCTTATTTTTGTGGCGCTGGTGAAGACCAAGCAGCAGCCCCAGCGGCTTGAGGGGACGGAGATTGCCCGCGCTGTGCGTGTTATCCCCGCGCCGGAGGTGGACGTGGTGCCCCGCGCCGTGGGCTATGGCAACGTGCAGCCCGCGCAGGTGTGGGAGGCCGTGGCCGAGGTCAGCGGCAAGGTGGTCGCCGTGCACACCAGCCTTGATGCCGGGGCTATTTTGCCCGCCGGGGCGGAACTGTTGCGCATAGATCCCACCAGCTACCGCCTTGCCCGCCAGCGCGCCGAGGCCGACGTGCAAAGCGCACTGGCCCGGCTGCGTGAGTTGGACCAAAAAAAGCGCAATACCGAGCGGCAACTGACCGTGGAATCCGAGGCCCTCACCATCAGCCGGGCGGAACTTGAGCGCAAGCGCCGCCTGCTGGAAAGTGGCACCATTTCCCGCTCCGAGTTCGACCGCGAGGAACGCGCGTGGCTCAGTCAGCGCAACGCCGTGCAGACCTATCAAAGCACGCTGGACCTCATCCCCGCCGAGCGCCAGCGCCTGCGCGCTACGCTGGACTCCGCCCGCGCCCGGCTGGAGGACGCCCGCCGCGATGTGGAACACACCGTCATCCGCGCGCCCTTTGAGTGCCGCATCGCCACGGTGAATGTGGAGAAGACGCAATACGTTTCGCCCGGTCAGGTGATGGTTGTGGCGGACTCCATTGGCGCGTCCGAGGTGCCTGCGCAGGTGCCGCTGGCCGCATTTCTGCGCCTGCTCAGCCCCGGCAAGGCGCCCCTTGTTCCCCTCAAGCAGGTCGATATGGACGATATCCGCCGCGCCATCGGTGTGGACGCCACCGTGCGGCTGGACCTGCCCGGCGGGGCGGTGGCATGGGACGCGCGCCTGTCGCGCCTGTCCGATACCATTGACCCGCAAACGCGCACCGTGGGCGTTATCGTGGTGGTGGACAACCCCTACGTGCAGGCGCGCCCCGGCGAGCGCCCGCCACTGGTCAAGAACATGTACTGCGAAGTGGAACTGCGCGGGAAGCCGCGGGGCAAGCGCGTCGTGGTGCCACGCTCCGCCGTGCGCGAGGGGCGCGTGAACGTGGTGGACGCCGAAAACCGCCTGCGCTTTCGGCCGGTGCGTGTGGACATGGTGCAGGGCGACGTTGCGGCCCTGCTGGAGGGGGTTGCCCCCGGCGAGCAGGTGGTGATTACGGACCTTGTTCCGGCGGTGGAAGGCATGCTCCTTGACCCGCGTGTGGATGATGAGGCCCTGAGCCGCGTGCGCGCCGAGGCCACCGGAGCGGGGGCGGTCCGATGAAGGCCATCAAGCCCGCCGTAGAATTCTTTACCGCGCATCCCACAGCCGCCAACCTGCTGATGGGGATATTCCTGTTCCTTGGCGTGTTGACGGTGTCGGACCTGCAGCGCGAAACCCTGCCCGACTTCACCGCGCCCGAGGTGGAAGTGAGCGTCGTCTATCCCGGTGCTACGGCCGAGGAAGTGGAAAACGCCATATGCCAGCGCATTGAGGACGCCGTGGACAGCGTGACCGGCGTGTACGAGGTGCGCAGCGAGGCCCGCGAGGGCCTTGGCAGTGTGGTGGTGGAGATGGTCGAGGGCGGCGATATGCCCCAGTTCCTCAACGACGTGCAAACGGAAATCGACGCCATTGACGACTTTCCCGACACGGCGGAGGACCCGGTGGTCAAACAGCTGGGGCGTACGGACATGGTGGTGTCCGTGGCCGTTACCGGCCCGATGACCGCGTCGGACCTCAAGCTCTACTGCGAGGGCGTGAAGGACCGCATGGTCATGCTCCCCCAGATTTCGCAGGTGGATATTCAGGGCTTTTCCGACCATCAAATTCGCATTGAACTGCGTGCGGGCACGCTGATGCAGTACGGGCTGAGCGTCTCGGACATTGCGGACCGCATTGCCGC
>NZ_JBUDSW010000310.1:0-3669 GCF_054921475.1 Desulfobaculum sp.
GTGACGACCGCCCTCTCCTAAGGCACCCGGCCTGTGCGCAAATGGGATTCCAAAGGGCCCGCGGCCCTTTGGCCTGCGGAGCAAAAAAAAGGCCGAAGACGCACTTGTGCGCCTCCGGCCTGTGTTGTCTGCCTCGCCCAAAGGGGCCGATGGCCGAATTAGTCGTTTATCGACGTAGCAAAAACGTCAATCACAGCCTGAATATTATCGATGGAGGAAAGCCGCCAAATCTCGCCGGACTTGACCATCACAAAATCGACATCCACGGGAGCGACGCCCTCGAATTCCGGAATATGAAACGTTGCATGGTACACGCCGCCGTCCTCTCGGATTTCGGGATCCTCTGCCAGCATGGCGCGCAGGCGCTGATAGGTCATCACGGAATAGGGCCACAGGTCGATGGGCTCGTCGTATCGTGTGTCTTCACCACGCCTCAGCTCTGCCTTGATAATGGTGTACCACATGGTGACGAGGTGATCCTGCGTGCCTTTTTTTTGCAGCAGCTCATAAGGGTGCCCAAAGGGCGAAGGCAAACCGGCCTCCAGACGCCGCTTCGTATCGCTGCGAACGGCCTGCTCCACAATGTGGTGCAGGTCGATGTAGGTCCGAATTTTCTTGACGTCATGCTGCTCCACGGCGTCGCGAAGCGCCTCGATGGAGTGTAACATGGAGGACTCTTCCCTTTGGCTGTCCTTCGTAGCACTGCATCCGGCCACAAGGCCGGCAAGCAGCACTGCCAGAACGATATGCTTCATCATAATTGTCTCCTTTGAAAACAACGCGAAATATTGCGCCGTCTGTAATATCTGTCTGCACATGGTGCGTTTTCCATATGGCTGACCGCCTGTCAACCTTGGCGTCCGCGCGCCATGATGAGAAACGGCCGAGCTCCTGAAGGGAGCCCGGCCGGTGGGCTATTGTTGCGACTGCGCCGATGCTTAGGCGGAGAGGAGTTCCTTCACCTTTGCAAGGGCGGCGTCGATGCCAGCGGGGTTGTTGCCGCCAGCCTGCGCCATGTCGGGGCGTCCACCGCCGGAGCCGCCAATCTCAGCCGCTACGGGCTTGATGAGGGCGGGTGCGGTAAAGCGGTCGTGCAGGTCCTTGGAAACGTAGACGGCGAGGCTGACCTTGCCGTCGGCTTCGCACACGAGGGCGGCGATGCCGGAGTCCAGCTTGGAGCGCACGTCGTCCATGAGCTTACGCAGAGCGCCCATGTTGGGGGCGGGCACCTTGGCGGCCAGCACCTTCACGCCGCCGATTTCCTCGACGCTGTCCATGAGGTTGCTGCCCTTGCCGGATGCGGCCTGCGCGGCCAGCTTTTCCATGTCCTTTTTAAGGCTTTTGACTTCCTTCTGCAGGGCGTGAACGCGGTCCACAACCTCTTCGGGCTTGCCCTTGAGAGACGCGGCGAGTTCATTGGTCACGGTGCGGTAGTCCATGAGCTGCTGCATGGCGCGCCAGCCGGTGGCGGCCTCGATACGGCGCACGCCAGCGGCGACGCCCGTCTCGGAGAGAATCATGAACGGCCCGGCCTGACCGGTGCTGCGCAGATGCGTTCCGCCGCACAGCTCGATGGATTCACCGGGCACTTCCACCACGCGGACGGACTCGGTGTACTTTTCGCCAAACAGGGCCATGGCGCCCTTGGAGACGGCGTCCTGATAGTCCATCTCCTGCACATCCAGCGAAATGTCGGCCATGATGGCGCGATTGACGAGGGCTTCCACGTCTTTGATTTCGTCCTCGGTCATGGCGGAGATGTGGGTAAAGTCAAAACGCAGGCGGTTCGGCTCCACGAGGGAACCGGACTGCTTAACGTGCTCGCCAAGAACGGTACGCAGCGCGGCGTGCAGCAAATGGGTCGCGGTGTGGTTGCGCGCGGCGGCAAGGCGCTCCTCTTCGGTGACTTCCAGCAGCACTTCCTGGTCGGCGTGCACGGTGCCCTTGTCGACCTTGACGTGATGCACGGTCAACTCGGCGGCGGGCTTGAGGGTATCCAGCACCAGCGCGGTGCCCTCGGGGGCGGAAATCATGCCGGAGTCGCCACTCTGACCGCCGGACTCGCCGTAGAAGGGCGTACGGGTGGTAACGATGTAGCCTTCCTCGCCTTCGGCCAGCTGGTCCACGGCGTCGGCGGAATCGTTCATGAGGGAGACGATGCGGGACTCGGCGGCAAGATAGTCGTAGCCGACGAACTCGGAGCGCAAGCCTTCTTCAAGCAGCGCCTGAAAGCGGCTGGCGAGGGTGGTTTCGCCGGAGCCTTTCCACGCGGCCTTGGCGCGCTCCTTCTGCTCCTTCATGAGGGCGACAAAGCCGGACTCGTCCACCGTGTAGCCCTGCTTCTCGGCAACGTCGTTCACGATGTCGAGGGGGAAGCCGTAGGTGTCGTACAGCTTAAAGGCGACCTCGCCGGAAACCTGCGTCGTGCCGGCGTCCTTCAGGGCGGCAAGCTCGTCTTCGAGCATGACGAGGCCCTTGTCGAGGGTCTGGGCGAAGCGCTCTTCCTCTTCACGGACCACGCGGGTCATAAAGTCCTTGTTCTCATGCAGTTCGCTGTACTGCTCGCCCATGTCGTCGGTGACCTTGAGGGCGACCTTGTACAGGAAGGCCTCGCTCTGGCCGATGAGCTTGCCGAAGCGCAGGGCGCGGCGGATGAGGCGGCGCAGCACGTAGCCACGGCCCTCGTTGGAGGGCAGGATGCCGTCGGCAATCATAAAGGCGATGGCGCGGCTGTGGTCGGCAATGACGCGCAGCGCGGTGTCCACGTCCTCACCCTGCTGGCGGTACTTCACGCCGGTGAGTTCGGCGGTGTAGCCGATGATGGACTGGAAGAGGTCGGTATCAAAGTTGGAGAACACGCCCTGACACACGGCGGCGATGCGCTCAAGGCCCATGCCAGTATCGATGCTGGGACGGGGCAGGTCGGTGCGGGTGCCGTCGGCGTGCTGGTTGTACTGCATGAACACGAGGTTCCAGATTTCCAGAAAACGGTCGCAGTCGCACTTGCCGATGCCGCAGTCCGGACCGCAGGACATGTGCTCGCCCTGATCGATGTGGATTTCGGAGCAGGGACCACAGGGGCCGGTGTCGCCCATGGACCAGAAGTTATCCTTCTCGCCAAGGCGGTAAATACGGTCCGGGGAAACACCTGCAACGCGCTGCCACAGCTCGGCGGCCTCGTCATCATCGTTGTAGATGGTGATGTAGAGCTTGTCCTTGGGCAGACCGAGTTCCTCGGTGATGAAGCCCCAGGCAAAGCCGATGGCCTCTTCCTTGAAGTAGTCGCCAAAGGAAAAATTGCCGAGCATCTCAAAGAACGTGTGGTGGCGCGCGGTGCGGCCCACGTTTTCGAGGTCGTTGTGCTTGCCGCCTACGCGCAGACATTTCTGGGAGGTGGTGGCGCGCTTGTAGTCACGCTTTTCCTGCCCCTGAAAAATCTTCTTGAAGGGGACCATACCTGCGTTGGTAAACAGCAGGGTCGGGTCGTCCTTGGGGACGAGGGAGGCGGATTCCACGATGGTATGCCCGTGGCGTTCGAAATATTCCAGGAATTTCGTCCTGATCTCATTGGCACTCAACACGATGCAGCTCTCCTGTACACATGCGTTTCGCCCCTTGCGGGGCGATGAAATTCTTTTGGCGGGTCGAGGGTATAAAGGCAGGTCGGCG
>NZ_JBUDSW010000311.1:0-3667 GCF_054921475.1 Desulfobaculum sp.
CTCGGGCGGGAAGATGAACAAATGCCGAATATCGGGCGTTTCCGCGGGCAGTTCGGGCTTCGCCGGGGCATCGCCCCACTCGGCCGGGTCCGTGAATGCGCCATTGAGCGCAGCCATTGCGGCAGTCTGCGGGCTGGCAAGATACACCTGCGCATCCTGCGTGCCACTGCGGCCCTCAAAATTGCGGTTGAACGTCCTGACGGACACCCCCGCGCTGACAGGCGAACCGCCCATACCGATGCAAGGGCCGCACGTACACTCCAAAAGACGCGCACCGGCGGTGACGAGGGGCGCAATAAGCCCTTCCGCCGCCAGCATGTTGAGCACCTGCTTGGAGCCGGGCGAAATGAGCAGGTCCGTCTCGCGGGCGGCCTGCTTGCCCTGCAGCATCAGCGCCACGGTCTTGAGGTCCGCGTACGAGGAATTCGTGCAGGAACCAATGGCCGCCTGATCAACCCGCATTCCGGCCAGCTCACGCACAGGGACCACGCGGTCCGGCATGTGCGGCTGGGCGACAAGGGGTTCCAGTTCGGACAGGTTGACTTCCACTGTCTCGTCGTAGGTGGCGTCCGCGTCGGCGACGCACTCGCGCCAATCCTGCTCACGCCCCATGGCGGCGAGGAATTGGCGGGTGACGTCGTCGGAGGGGAAGATGGACGTGGTTGCGCCCAGCTCTGCCCCCATGTTGGTAATGGTGGCGCGTTCCGGCACCGACAGCGAGGCAACGCCGGGACCGCAATATTCCATCACCTTGCCAACGCCGCCCTTCACGGACAGCTGGCCGAGCACGTGCAGGATGACGTCCTTGGCCGAAGCCCAGCCCGTAAGCTGGCCGGTCAAGTACACCCGCACCACGCGCGGCATGGCGATGTAGTACGGCTCGCCCGCCATGGCGAGGGCAACGGAAAGGCCGCCCGCCCCCATGGCCAAGCTGCCAAGGCCGCCACCGGTTGGCGTGTGGCTGTCGGAGCCGATGAGAGTAGCACCCGGAACGGCGAAGTTCTCAAGGTGCAGCTGATGGCAGATGCCGGTTCCCGGAGGCGAGAACACAATGCCGAATCTGGCCGCTACGGTTCGCAGATACCTATGGTCATCCGGATTTCGAAAGCCCATTTGCAGGGTGTTATGATCCACATAGCTCACGGAGAGCTGGGTCTTGACGCGGTCAAGGCCCATGGCTTCAAACTGCAAATGCGCCATCGTACCGGTGGCGTCCTGCGTCAGCGTCTGGTCGATGCGCAGACCAACCTCGGCGCCGGGCGTCATATCGCCGTCCACACGGTGCGCGGCGATGATCTTCTGGGTCAGATTCTGGGGCATGCGTCTACCTCTCGGGCTGGAGCGCGACCCGGATGGGCCGCACGGAATACCGGTTCCTAGTGAAGAACCCCGTTCTCGGCCACTGCCATGCGCAGTCTATTCATGCGGCGCTTGCGGATTTCCATTTCCGTATCAAGGCGCAGCTTGTCCTGCTGCAGTCTGTGAATATCCTGTGCAAAGAAGACTCCCTTCTCGAAGTCCTCTTCGCTGCGGAGTTTGCGAATCTGTGCTTCAACCGTCTCCTTTTCGAGCTTGAACTGGTCAAACTCCTGAGACAGCTGTTCCATATCAGCCGATTCGCACACGTCGTCCTTTCTTTCGTCCATCGTCTTCAGGCTCCTTCTTGTCCGTTTGCGGCTCAAAACCGTTGACATAGAGCTGCCAGAACTCCGGCCAAACAGCGGAAAGCCCGCCGGGATTCGCCAGCTTGATGCCCGGTGCGGCGTACGAGGCCAAAGCAAGACCCATGGTCCACTCCGGTGCGGGGCTCACCCACGCCTCGGCGCTCTCGTCCCACGTGCTGCCCTTGGGGGATGCGGCAACAACCACCTTGTTCGGCTTCACGCGGACAAAACGACCCAGACGGTCACCAAGTTCCATGGCCGACGTGCCGTCAAAATCATCCGCAACGCGAATGCGCGCGCCAGAGTGCGACGCCAAGCCGGCAGCAAGGGCCAGCGGCGCAAAAATCGGGCACTCCGTCACGTCCAGGTCAATCTCTTCCGGGCGCTCGCTAAGCTCCGCCGTGATGCCGCTCTTGGAAACCTTCACCTCAAGGCCAAGGCTTTCCAGCAACGTCACAGCGCTTTCAGCATCGACGTCCTTCTTGGGCCATGCGCCGTCGAGGTGCACGCGTCCGCTGCCAAAGTGCGGCGCAGCCAGAAGCGACGTGCACAGCACAGGATCCAGCGGGAAGGTTACGCTCTGGGGCATGGCCAAGTTTGCGCGGTCCACGGAGAAGGAGTCGTCCGTCAACGAACACGGCACGCCGCAGTCCTTGAGGATGGCGGCAACACGGGCCAGAAGCCCCTTGTCGTCAAACTCCTCATCCCACGTAAAGCCAATGCCGTCCGGGTAGGTGGGGCCAAACAGCGCAATGGCTGCTGCGGCTTCAGCCGGGAAATTCTCAGGAATGCGGAAGCGGTTGGTGGTCATGCCACCACTTTCCATGCGCACCGGCACGCCATTGGAGTGCGGCTCCAGAGAGGTCAGGCGCACACCAAGGCCAGAGAACACATGCGCCACAGGGCGCAGGTCCATCACCTTCAGTGCGGTGCCGCCGCTGAACATGGAGATGCCCGGTTCAGGCAGCGCCATGGCAAGCAGCATGAAGAAGTTCAGGGGGTCGCCGCCGGCAAACACCGTCTTGCCGTGGAAATCAGGCTTCTGACCGGCTGCGGTCACCTTGCCCTTTTCACGCGACATGGATGCGCCAGCACCGTTCAGGCCCTTCACCAGCTCCACAAGCGGGTCATTGAGGACGATGGGGGCAATTTCGCACGTTGCGCCCGTCGCGCCAGCAATGGCCGTCCACATGCGGGATTCCTCCAGAGCGGAGGGACCGGGCATGGTCAGGTCGAGCGGTGCACGGCGGGGACGCATGGTAAACGTCTGCTCGCCCTCTTCGCCACCCTGCGCAAAGGAATACGCAAGGCCATTCGCCAAGTTAAACATTTTACGCATGGTCGTCGTGTCAAAGCCATGCCGGGAGACAAGGCCGTCCCACGCGCGGCGCATGCGCTTTTCCTGCGTCGGGTCCACAAGGGCCTTGCCCTTGCGCTTGCGCGTTCCGGCAGCCTTGGCCAAAAGCCGCGTACGGCGGGCCAAAAGGCTGGTCAGCTGGTGATCGAGGTCAACCAGCTCGTCCGTAATGGAGCGCTTGTCCCTATCCTGAGGGCCGCGCTCAAAGCGCGTCCCGTCACGTTTCGTGAATTTCTTGTCGTTCGTATAATTACTCATAAATTTTTTCCGGTATGCAGAAAGGAAGTCCACCTATCTATCCTAACTCCAACCGGGGAGCAAGTGCAGAGCAAGCCGTATCAAGGCTTGCGCCACAAAAATGCACCCCGTCAGAGCCACCCGCGACACACTCAAGAGCGCTAACCTCCTCCAGCGCTGTACCAGTTGCACCAGTACCCACACCCCGCCTTCAAACCGCCCCTGCAGTATACGCGTCACGCACTGCCCTTCAAGGTTTGTTGGGGTGGTGTGGGATGTATGGGGAGGCGAGGGGGAAAAAGTGGAAAATTGGGTGGCGGTGTATGAGGGCGTGGTGGGGGTGAGTGGTGTCGAGTTGGAGAGATGGAGTTGTTGTAGGGATGGGGGCGGGGATCAGGGAAGGTGGAAG
>NZ_JBUDSW010000312.1:0-3640 GCF_054921475.1 Desulfobaculum sp.
CTCATCGCGCTCCATCATGTCCATGGCGCACAGGGCCATAATCTGGTCGCCGTCGAGGATGCGGCCGTTTTCGTCCACCACGATGAGCCTGTCGCCGTCACCATCAAGGGCAAGGCCGATGTCCGCGCCCTCGCGGCGCACGCAGTCAGCCACCACCTCGGGGTACAGAGAACCGCACTTGTCATTGATATTGAGGCCGTTGGGCTCCACACCCACCTTAATGACCTCGGCGCCCAGCTCTTCAAACACGCGCGGGGCAACCTTGTAGGTCGCGCCATTGGCGCAATCGAGGACGATTTTTACGCCGTCGAGGGTGAGCGCGGACGGGAAGGTATGCTTCAGCGCCACAATGTAGCGCCCGGTGCTGTCGCCAATGCGCTTGGCCTTCCCCACGTGCTCCGGCTCCGGGTAGTCCCACGCGGTGTCGGGGTTCATGACCATGGCGGAAATCTGGTCCTCCACCTCGTCGGGCAGCTTAAAGCCCTTGTGGTCAAAGAACTTGATGCCGTTATCCATGAAGGGATTATGCGAGGCGGAAATCACCACCCCAAGGTCCGCGCGCATGCTGCGGGTCAGGTACGAGATGGCCGGGGTCGGCATAGGACCAACCAGCAACACGTCCATGCCCGCCGCGCAAAAGCCCGACGTCAGCGCCGTCTCAAACACGTAGCCGGACACGCGGGTGTCCTTGCCGATGAGCACGCGGTGGCGCTTTTTGCCATTACGAAAGTATTGCCCGGCGGCAAGGCCCAAACGCAGGGCCAGTTCCGGAAGCATGGGGAAAATATTCACCTGACCGCGGAGGCCGTCGGTGCCGAATATGCGTTGCGTCATGTGTATCCTCGTCAGATCAGGAGGCGCCGCGCCGGTGGCGGGCCGTATGATAGGGGATTAGCCGCCCTCTGGTGCAAGGCGGCGGCTCACCCGCAGGTCAACCTTCTGCGGGACAGCCTTAATAAGCGTACAGCCCGGAGGCAGCTTGGTGCGGTATTCCACCACATGCCACCCCGGGTCTATGGATGAGTTCAGAAGAATGAAGGTGGAGAACAGGCTTTTGAAGTCCTCTTTATCAAGAAGACTCACCGGAACCTCCACATGAAGCTGAACGGTCTTTGGCTTTACCTGTACACCCGCACTTTTGGCAAGGTTTTCAGGCAGCACCTTAAGGGGCAATTTGACCCACAGCTTTTCCGTCTTTTCCGCAAAGCGGAAGCTCGCTTTCACCACGGCGGGTTCTGCCACCACGGATTCGGGCAGGTCAAGGCCCAGCTCCCGTTCCATGGTGCCTGCTGTGGTCACATTGCCTGCCAGCGGCAGGGTCGGCACAGCGGTGAGCGCGTCCACAAGGTCCTGCGGGCCACGCACCTTCACCGCCGCAGGCACGGTCCATGCCTCCAGCAGGGAATAGTTCTTTTCGACGCTGCCCTTCCACTGCGGCTCCACCCGCACGCGGCGGGTGATCATTCTGTCCGCGTCAACGGTCAGACGGGGCGGGTCAATCTCCAGCACCTCCACCGCCTTGGGCACGGGGATGCGGTTCGCGTCGAAATTGAGCACAACGGTCCCGGCGCGCAGGCCGGAAAGGTCCAGCGGGTAGGCCAGACTCCGGGCATCCAGCCCACGAAGCATCGGCTTGGAACCGCGCACACGAACATTGATGCGCGTCTTCAAGCCGGACTGGATGGCGATATCCTTGGGCGCGTTGACAATATCCACCGGCACCTCAAGCCACGTCTCCACCTTCTGCTGGCCCGTCACAAGGTACCAGCAGGCAAATGCCAGAACGAGGGCGAGAAGCCTGTATTGCCAATTGCGCAGCATAATTATTTATTCCATACCCGTTTCAGCACGCGCTTCAGGCGCACTTCGTCAAGGCTGGCCGTCAGGCGGCCGCCAACGGCAAGGGATATCTCGCCGCGTTCCTCGGAAACCACAACCGCTACGGCGTCGGTTTCCTGCGTAATGCCAATGGCCGCCCTGTGCCGTGTGCCATAGTGCTGCTTTTTGCGGATGCCCACCGCCAACGGCAGAATACATCCCGCAGCCACAATGCGTCCACGGCGGACAATAACCGCACCATCATGCAGCGGCGTATCCGGATGAAAAATGGTGAGCAGAAGCTCCTTGGTCATTTCGCCGTCCACTTTCACGCCACGCGCCACAAGGTCCCCGAGGGGGACGTTCTTCTCAATGACCACCAGTGCGCCAATGCGCTTTTCGGCCATGGAGAGCACGGCGGCGGCAAGAGTATTAAACTCCTGTTCCGCCACCGGCGCGCGCCGCCACATCCGCCCTGCCCCAAACTGCGACAAGGCGTTGCGGATATCCCGCTGGAACAGGATGATGACGACAAGGAAGATGGAGCCGAGGAACTTGCCCAGCAGCCAGTGCAGGGTGGTCAGTCCCAACTCGTCGGAGAAATAAAAGATGATGAGCAAAAGCACGAGGCCCGTGAACACAGACAGCGCACGGGTCCCCTTAATCAGCAGGATGAGCCGGTAGAAGATGACCGCGACAAGCGCGATGTCCACCAGCTCAATCCACGAAATGCTGAATCCGCCAAGCTCCAGCATGCAGGCTACTCCATGTAGTGTCGGCGCGCGGTGCGCCTGTCCATGGCCTGCACGATGCGAAGCGTCTCCACGGTGGGGGCCACCTCATGCACGCGGTGAATCTGCACGCCGCGTGCGGCCAGAAGGGCCGTCCCAACCTGCGTGGCATTCTGGCGGCTGTCCACATCCAGTCCCAGCAGGTCGCCCCACAGGGATTTATTGGACAGGCCCATGAACATGGGCAGACCAAAGCGGCCAAAGGCCTCGATGTTGCGCAGAATCTCCAAATTGTGCTCCAGCTTTTTGCCAAAGCCGATGCCGGGGTCCAGAACAATGTTCTCCTCGGCAAGGCCGGCCCGCGTCAACTGACGCAGACGCTGGTCGAAAAAGTCGGAAATCTCGTCAACCACGTCCACGTAGGAGGGGTCGTTCTGCATGCTGCCGGGCAGGCCCTGACAATGCATCAAAACATACCCGGGCTGATACTGCGCCAACACGTCCATAAGCTCCGGATCAAAGCGGCAGCCGGACACATCGTTGACCACTACCGCACCAGCTTCAAGAGCCGCCGCTGCGGTCGCAGCTTTATAGGTGTCCACGGAGATAGCGGCGTCCAGCTCATTCTCGCGGATGTATTTGGCCAGCTCGCGCACAACGGGAACCACGCGGCGCAGTTCCTCGCCGGTGCCCACGCGCTCGGCCGTGGGCCGGGTGGACTCGCCGCCCACATCAAGGATGTGCGCGCCGTCGGCGATGAGCTTTTTGCCGTGCTCCACGGCGGCCTCATGACTGTCGTGCGATCCCCCGTCGTAGAACGAATCCGGGGTAACGTTGACGATGCCTACAACAAAAAAGGGGGCGGGGCCCAGGACCCTACCCCCCGTAACGTTCCAGTGAACGCGACCATGCATTGCTAGTTGTCCTTTCCTTGCTTGTCGGATGTCCCTTCTGGGGACTCTTCGGGCTCACCCGGTTCAAGGGTGAACTCCTCGCCCTCATGGGCGTCCTTCAGCGTGTCATCATCCTCGGGGCGTGTGGCCTCGGCGCTCTGGCCTTCCTCGGCGGGCGCGGACTGCGCGGCGCTCTGG
>NZ_JBUDSW010000313.1:0-3636 GCF_054921475.1 Desulfobaculum sp.
CACCTTCGACCCGCACATCTGGCGCGAGGCCGCGGACGACATCCTTGAGGAAGCCGGCGTGTCCTGCCTCTACCACACCACAGTTACCGAGGTGTGCAAGGAGGACGGCGCCTACACCGCCATCCGTCTGGAATCCACAGCCGGCAGCACCTTCGTCAAGGCCAAGGCATTCATCGACGCAACAGGCGACGCCGCACTGGTTGCCAAGTCCGGCCTGCCCTACACCTACGGCAGCAACGGCGCCATCCAGAACCCGACAATGATGTTCCGCCTTGCAGATGTGGTGGAAGAGGACTTCTACGACTACTTCGGTGTTGACACGATATGCCCGCCCGACCTAACGAAACGGCTGACCGAGGCATACGAGTCCAAGACCTACGCCACCCCCCGCAATCGCATCTGGGTTTTCCCTACCTCTCAGAAATCCGTCTTCCTGATGAATTGCACTCAACTTGCCGGTCAATGTGGCGAGATGCTCAACGTCATCAACCCCGAAGACAGGACCTACGCTGAAATCTCCGGCCGCAGGGCGGCCCGCGAGTACCACCGCTTCTTCAAGGACAACGTCAAAGGCTTCGAGAACTCCCAGCTTGTTGACATGGCACCGGAAGTTGGCGTGCGCCAAACCCGCACCATTCAGGGCGAAGCGCGCCTGACCAACGACCATGTGGTCCAGTGCACCAAGGCCGAGGACGGCATTGTTCGCTCCTCGTGGCCCATTGAACTGCACGCGGGCGACGTCTCCAAGCTCCACTGGCTGGTGGATGATTACTACGAAGTCCCCTTCGGCACCCTTATCCCGCAGGGAACCGACAACCTCATCGTTGCCGGAAGAAGCCTCAGCGCCGACCACGAAGCACTGGCCTCCGCCAGGGTCACGGCCCAATGCTTTGAATACGGACACGCCGCCGCCATTGCCACTGCGCTCATGCTGCAGGGCGGGTGCACGTACAAAGACGTTGACGTCCAGCAGATACGCCGCCGCATGATCGACAACGGCAGCGCCTTATAACTCGTACAACCTCACGAACGGACCCCGTTCACGCCACGAAAAGGAGAGGAATCATGGACAATTGCAAGATCAGCCGAGTAGAACTCTACGCCGTCGCAGACCGTGAAGCACCGCCCATCCCCTGGGCCGACAATCAGGAACCGCTGCTGTACACCAACAACATCGTCCGCCTTGTCACCGAGGACGGCACCGAGGGCGTTGGCGCCACCATAAGCTACACCGAAAACGACTTCGACAAGTGCATCATTGAATCCATGCGCACCATCGTCCCCGGCCTCATCGGCAAAAACCCGCTGATGACCGAGGAACTGAACTCCTGGCTGATGGCCCGCTGCTCTTGGGGCGGCCTGCCCGCCAAGTCTCCGGTGGACATCGCCGCATGGGACATCAAGGGCAAAAAGGCCAACATGCCGGTGTACATGCTACTCGGCGGCGCACGCACCAAGATCCTCTCCTACGCGTCCACTCCCATGTTCGACACCGTCGAAGAGTACTTCCCCTACCTCGACGACTGCATTGAGCACGGCTTCACCGCCATTAAGCTGCACTGCTACTGCGTGTTCCACAAGGACCTCGCCCTCGTAAACGCCGTGCAGCAGCGCTACAAGGACTCCGGCGTCCGCTTCATGCTGGACACCGCCACCTTCTACACGCCCGAAGAGGCCATGAAGATGGCCAAGCTGCTGGACGAGTACAACTGGGAGTGGCTGGAAGCCCCCGTGTCCGACTACGACTACAAGACCTACCAGCGCCTTGTAGCCAACACCGATCTGGAAATCTCCAGCCACGGCAACTGCCTGCTGACCCTGCAGGAAGTCACCCACGCCCTGTCCAACGACCTGTGGTCCGACGTACGTCAGGACGCCACGGTCTGCGGCGGCATCACTCCGCTGAACAAGTGCTTCGCCATTGCTGACGGCCACTCCAAGCCTCTTGAAATCCAGAGCATGGGCTACACCATCACGCAGGCCGCCAACCTGCACGTTGCCCTTGCCCACCACAACTGCAAGTACTTCGAGCAGTTCTACCCGTACGAGAGCTTCGAGCTGGCCTGCAAGTCCACGCCCATCCGTACGGACAAGGACGGCTTCGTCCACGCCCCCGAAGGCGCAGGCCTTGGCGTTGAAATGGATTGGGACGCCGTTAAGGCCGCTTCCATCGCCACGTACAGCTTCGAGTAAATTGAGGGACCACCGATGAAACTCAACGCATCCAATGTTGACCTGAGGCTCACCCTGACGAGCTTCGCGGCCGTTGTCGCCCTTGGCGGCGTGGCCGTCCTGGACCCCGAAGGCACCAAAGGAACCATGGGCAGCATGCTTGACTTCACCGTCAAGAATCTTGGCTCCGGATTCCTGTGGTATGCCATGTTCGCCACCGCCATGCTGCTGTATCTTGCCCTGTCCAAATACGGCAACATCCGCCTTGGCGGCGACACGCCCAAATTCAGCAAGTTCCAGCTGTTCACCATGGCCCTGTCCGCCGGCATGGGCGCCAGCACCATGTACTGGGGCTTCATCGAAGCCGTGTACTACTACATGGACCCGCAGTTCGGCATTGTGGATAAGCCCATGGCCATGGAATACGCCGCCGCCTTCAATATGTTCCACTGGGGCGCTGCGGGCTGGTTCATGTACCTCATTGTGGCCATCCCCTTCTGCATCGTGTTCTACGTGAAGAAGAACCGCCGCATGAGCCTGAGCGGCGTTGTGAACAGCATGTTTGACGACGCCCTGCCCCTGTGGGCGCAGAAGCTCATCGACCTGCTGTTCATCATCACCACGCTGGCGGCCACGGCGCTGACCCTCGGCCTTGGCATCCCGATGATTTCATCCAATATCAGTCATCTGACCGGCATCCCGGACAGCCTGACCATGGGCATCGGCATCATCCTCGGCCTGTCCGTCATCTTCTCGCTCAGCTCCTACATTGGCATCGAGAAGGGCATGGCCCGCCTGAGCAATGCCACGGTGTACATCTGCGCCGGTCTTGTTGGATTCGTGTTCATCATCGGCCCCTCAGCCCTCATCATGAACAACACCACCAACGGCATCGGCATCATGCTCACCGAGTACCTGCGTATGAGCACCAACACCGATCCGTATGGCAACTCCTTCTTCCCGCAGTACTGGACGATCTTCTTCCTCGCGAACTGGATCTCCTACTCACCGGGTCTTGGCGTGTTCATCACCAAAATTGCCAAGGGCCACAAACTGCGCGACCTCATCCTTGTGCTGGTCGGCGCAGGCACCCTCGGCACCAGCATCATCTTCGGCGTGTGTGGCACGTTCACCATGGACCTCATGAACACCGGCGCCCTTGATGCTGTTGGTTTCATCAACAACAACCAGCCCACCGCGCTGGTGACAGCCATCTTCGGCGAAACGCCGTTCCCGCTGGCCATGACCGCCGTGTACCTCATTGCCATGGTACTCTTCACCGTGACCACCCTTGACGGCACGTCCTACTCTCTGGCCAGCATCTCCACCAAGCACTTGGACAAGGACGCCAACGTCTCCCCGATGTTCCGCCTGTTCTGGTGCCTGCTGTTGACGGTTATCCCGATCATCTTCCTGCTCATCAACGCGCAGCTGAACATCCTGAAATCCTTCCCCGTGTTGATC
>NZ_JBUDSW010000314.1:0-3635 GCF_054921475.1 Desulfobaculum sp.
CAGTCTCCATGCCATGATGGGTGAGCGGTGGCCGGTCATGCAGATGATGACGGCGTGGCGTGTGCGCATTTGGTCGAGGATGGGCTGCGGTGGCAGGGCGGGTGCGGGGATGTTGATGGCGCCGGGGATGTGGAAGGCGCGGAATTCCTGCGGCGTCCTGACGTCGATGAGCAGTGGCGGCGTTTCTGAGTGCAGGGCGGATTTGAGGGCCCATGGCGGGGTCTGTTTGATGCCGAAGAGCAGGACGAGGCCGTCCCAAGCGAGGATGAGGACAATGACGGTTATGATGAGCACTTTGACGTTCATGGTGCCTCCGTATGCGGTGGTGGCGGGCGCGGGGGAACGGTCTGGGGATAGTGGATTATGGACGGAAACGGGGGCGGAGGGCAAGGGGAGGGCGCGCCATCCGCCGCAAACTGCGGATGGCGCTGTGGAAAACGTGTGGATTAATGCGTTGATCCACTGAGGTTCAGGCCGATGATGCCCACAACGATGAAGGACATGAACAGCACTTTTTTGGCGGTGAGTTCGTCGCCGAAGAAGAGCACGCCCATGACGGCGACAAGGGCGATGCCCAGCCCGCACCATGTGGAGTACATGATGCCGAGGTCAAAGTAGCGCATGGCGCGCATCATAAGCCAGAAACACGCGACGTAGAAGCCCGTGGTGGCGATGATGCCCCACATGGCCTTTGCTCCGCCCATGGAGGCGTACTTGAGTGCGGAGGTGCCGAGCACTTCGCAGATGATGGAGAGAAGGAGGTAGACCCATTTCATAGGGATGCTCCCGTCAATGTCTGGAAGAACGCGTTCTTCGTTGAGTACGTGGCCTGCGTGCGGCAGGTGTCTGGAGACAACAAGGCCGCCGAAGTTCCCCTCGGCGGCCTGTGTGGAACAATTGTGTAAGCGTGGGCTTACAGAAAAATGCCGAGCATAACGCCGACGAACAGCACAACGGATATGACGCCATTGAGCGTGAAGAACGCGATGTTCACACGGCTCATATCCTCCGGCGAGATTAAACGGTGTTCGTAGACGAGAATGCCTGCCACAGCGGCCCATACGGGATAGTACCATATGCCGATGCCCGCCGCCCAGCCAGCAAGGCCGAAGAAAATGGCCGTGATGATATGGCTGAACGAGCTGAGGGTGAGCGCGGTTGGGATGCCAAGGCGCGCCGGGATGGAGTGCAGGCCGTGTTCGCGGTCGAACTCCACATCCTGACAGGAGTAGAGGATGTCGAATCCGGCCACCCAGAAGGTCACGCCAAAGAAGAACAGCACGGCAGGCAGAGTGAATGTGGGGTCATAGGCCAGCCAGCCCGCAAGGGGCGACAGGCCAAGGACACTGCCCAGCCAGTAGTGGCACAGCATGGAGAAGCGCTTCATGTAGCTGTAGCCGCCCGCCACAAAGAGCGCCACGGGCGATAAGGTCAGGCACAGGCTGTTCAGCCCAGCGCAGGCCGCCACAAAGATGGCGGCGGTGGCGATAAGGAAGATGACGGTCTCGCGGACGCTAATCTCGCCAGTGACGAGGGGGCGGCCCTGTGTACGCGGGTTCTGGGCGTCTATCTTGAGGTCCGCAAGTCTGTTGAAGCCCATGGCAAAGGAGCGGATGGCCACCATGCCAAGAGTGAGAAAGAGAAAGACCCGCAGCCCCGGCCAGCCGTCAGCCGCCAGAAACATACCGATATACGCAAAGGGCAGGGCAAAGACCGAATGCTCAATCTTTACCATCCTGCACAGGGCGAGAAACTTTTCCATCAGTGCCTCCTTGCGCGTGGCCTCGGCCAGAATGCCGCGTAGCGCCAACGCGTGGTCCGTACAATGGCCGAAAGCGGCCACAGGGCCGCTTTCGGTCAGAGAGATTCATGGACGACTCCCCACAGCCACCATGCGGTGGGGAGTCGAAATTAGTTCAGGGTCACAAGCCCGTAGTGCTTTTTGCCCTTCTTCAGCAGCAGCACTTCGCCGTGCAGAAAGTCATCTGCGGCAGGGCTGTGCATCATGTCTTTGATCTGCTCGCCGTTCACGCGGACAGCGCCGGCCGAGATATCCTTCTTGGCCTGCCCTTTGGACTTCACAATGCCAAGGTCCACCAGCATGTCCGCCAACTGCGGCAGGGAGTTGGACGCGTACTGCACGCTGGGGGCCGACTGCATGGCCGCGCGCAGGGTTGCCACGTCAACAGTGGCAATGTCGCCGCCGCCGAACAGCACGTCCACCGCGCCGAGGATTTTGTTCAGCTCGTCCTCGCCGTGGATCATGATGGTCATCTCAGCGGCCAGAGACTTCTGCGCCTCGCGCAGGTGCGGAGCCTCCTCCACGCGCTTGGCCAGTTCTTCAATCTCTTCCTGCGTCTTGAACGTGAAGAACTTCAGCAGCTTCACCACGTCGCGGTCGTCGGCGTTGATCCAGAACTGGTAGAACTCCCACGGGGAGGTCATTTCAGGATCAAGGTAAATCGCGCCCTTTTCGGACTTGCCAAACTTGGCGCCGCTGGCCGTGGTCAGCAGGGGGAAGGTCAGGGCAAAGGCTTCGCCGCTGGACTTTTTGCGGATAAGCTCCGTGCCCGCCGTGATGTTGCCCCACTGGTCAGAACCGCCGATCTGCAGGCGGCAATCCTTGGTGTTGTACAGGTGGTCGTAGTCCAAGGACTGCAAAATCATGTAGCTGAACTCGGTGTAGGAAATGCCGACTTCGTCGCGGTCAATGCGCTGGCGGACAGACTCCTTGCGCATCATCTCGTTCACCGTAAAGTGCTTGCCCACGTCGCGCAGGAACTCGATGGGGTCCATTTTGCGGATCCAATCGTAGTTGTTCAGCACCTCGGTGTCGTCGCCAAACAGCTTGTGCACCTGCTTGCGGATGGCGTCGATGTTGCCGTCAATGATGCTGTAGTCCAGCAGCTGGCGTTCCTGGTCCTTGCCGCTGGGGTCGCCAATACGGCCCGTGGCGCCGCCCATCAGCGCCATGGGCTTATGCCCTGCGCGCTTAAAGCGCAACAGCGCCAAAAGCGGCACCATGTTGCCCACGTGCAGGCTCTTGGCCGAAGGGTCAAAGCCACAGTACAGCGTGCGTCCCGGCGTCTCAAAGTACTCGCGAAGATTGGCTTCGTCAGTGGTCTGGAAAACAAGGCCGCGCCATTTCAGCTCGTCGATGATATTCATCGGTCTGTCCTTTTCAAAAACGCCCCCGTCAGGGCGATAAAAGTCATATGGTGAAAGAATGAAAGACTAGGGACGCTGTATACGCCCGGCGCCGGTCCCGGTGAGTGCGCCGGGCTAGCAATACAGACTCTGGGTGTACAGACGGCCATACATGACGTCTGCCCCAGGAAAGGAGGACCGTAAAAAAACGGCGGTGCGGAAGATGAATCGTGAAATATGTATATTTTGCATCATACATTCCCAGAATGTCGGAGATACGGCCTGTGGTTGTAGCCCGTGGCGCCAAGAGAGTCAAATCCAAGGGCACAACGCGCCCGCCGCGCCGTCCCCTGCGTCTGCGTTGGGCGCTACTGACGCGCAAGGGCGTCGGGGTGAGAATGGGGGCGTGGTGTGGGTGTAGGGGAAGAGTGGCGGTGGTCGGCGAGAGTTTTATTGCTCCGCAGGTTTAAGGGCCGTGGGCCCTTAAA
>NZ_JBUDSW010000315.1:0-3632 GCF_054921475.1 Desulfobaculum sp.
GCCCAATCCGCATCAAACGTCATGGCTACGGCCATTATCTGTCCTCCCAGAGGCGTGGCAGGTCTCGGCCCGCCCGGATGGCGTAGCCAGTGTAGAAGGACCGTACCACACCGCTGGCGCTCTCGCAAAACCCTCTATTTTTTCGCCTTCATACCGGAACGCGGATGGAATTGACTGTGCATACGCTTCAAACGGCCACTTTGCACATGGGTGTAGATTTCCGTTGCCGTGATGTCGGAGTGCCCGAGGAGGATTTGCACGGTTCGCAGGTCCGCACCGCCTTCCAACAAATGCGTGGCAAAGGAGTGGCGGAACGTATGCGGGGAAATATCGCGCGTGATGCCTGCCTCAAGGGCGTAGCGCTTCACGCACTTCCACACCGCTTGGCGCGACAGCCCCTTGCCGGAGCGGTTCAGGAAGACGAAATCCTGCTTGGGCGAAAACTGGGGGCGCCAATGGCGCAGGTAGGTTTCCAAATACTCCTGCGCGGCGTAATGGATGGGTACCAGCCGCTCCTTGGCGCCTTTGCCAAATATCTTTAATACGCCCACTTGCGGGTCAAAATCAAAAGCCTTGAGGGCGATAAGCTCACTCACGCGCAGCCCGCCCGCGTAGAGCAGTTCCAGCATGGTTCTGTCGCGGTAGCCCAGCTTTTCCTCGGTGCGCGGGCGCTGCAGGATGGCGGACATTTCCTCCACGGACAGCACTTCCGGCAGTTTGCGGGGGAGTTTGGGATTTTCCAAGTACTGGGACGGATTCCCCTGCACCAGCCCTTCGTCCTCCAGCCACGCAAAGAAGCCGCGCAGGGTGGAAAGATACCGCGCAAGGCTGCGGCTTTTCACGCCCTTACGCCGCAGGTGGAAGAGATACAGGGACAGGCTTTGCTGGGTCACGCCCTCAAGAGGAGCCTTCTTCTCGTCCAAAAAGTCAGTAAATGCCGCAAGGTCGGCGGCGTAGGCGCTGAGCGAATTCTCGGACAGGCCGCGAACCACCAGCAGGTGCTCAAGGTAACTGTCCAGCCACGGATGCGCTGTGCGGCGCGGGGCGGTCTCGGAGGGGGTGGAGGTCATAATCTTCGTTGTGGTTGCAGGTTTTTCCATATGCCCCGCGACGATACACACACGCGCGGCGCTCCTCAAGTGGCGGCGGGTGGTTTGAGGCTGGGGGAGGGCGCAGCCGAAAAGCGGCGGCAGGCCACATCAAAACCGCAAAGGCGGCCCCGCATGCCACTTTGGCGCGGAAAACGACGCAATACGGCGCAGCGGAGCAGAATTTGCGCATGCCCTCGTCCGCAAGGGGGCGTCTTTTCAGCATTCGCGGGTTTTGCAGCGCGCGGCGCAGTTGACATAGCCTGCGGGGGGCGGTTACTTTTCGCCCTTTACCACAGGGAATAACTGGATACCGCTTGAACTGGAAAACACCTTTGAAGGAGACATCTCGTGTCTGAATTCAAACTTGCCCGTCGTGTGGCCGACCTTCCGCCGTACCTTTTCGCCCGCATCGACAAGGTGAAAAAGGAAGTCGCCGCCCGCGGCGTGGATATCATCAGCCTCGGCATCGGCGACCCCGACCTGCCGACGCCGGACTTCATCATCGACGAACTGTGCCGCTCTGCAAGGAAGCCGGCCAACCACCGGTATCCGGATTATGAGGGGCTGGACGAGTTCCGCTCGGCCGTGGCCAACTGGTATGGCCGCCGCTTCAACGTCTCCCTCGATCCCGCAACCGAAGTGGTGAACCTTATCGGCTCCAAGGAGGGCATCGCCCACTTTGCGCTGGCCGTCACCGACCCCGGCGACGTGAACCTGGTGTGCACGCCCAACTATCCCGTGTACCCCATCGCCACGGACTTTGCCGACGGCGAAACCGTGTTCATCCCGCAGCCGGAATCCAACAACTTTCTGCCCCTGCTGGACTCCGTGTCCGACGAAATGTGGCAGCGCGCCAAGTCCATCTACGTCAACTTCCCGAACAACCCCACGGCCGCCATGGCCACGCCGGAGTTCTTCCAGAAGCTGGTGGACCGCGCCCGCGAGACCAATACCATCATCGTGCACGACGCCGCCTACACGGAAATCTACTTCGACGACAACAACAAGCCCCTGTCCATCCTTGAGACGCCGGGCGCCAAGGACGTCGCCGTTGAGTTCCACTCCCTGTCCAAGACCTACAACATGACCGGCTGGCGGGTCGGCATGGCCGTGGGCAATCCGCAGCTCATCGGCGCACTTGGCAACATCAAGACCAACGTGGACTCCGGCTGCTTCCAGGCCGTGCAGGAGGCCGCCATCCTCGCCCTGAACGAGGGCGACGCCGCCGTTGAGGAAAACCGCAAGGTCTACCGCAAGCGCCGCGACGTGATGGTAAAGGCCCTTGAAAAGGCCGGCATTGAATGCCGCGTGCCCGACGCCACCATCTACCTGTGGGCCAAGGTGCCGGAAGGCTACACCTCCGCCGAATTCGTCACCAAGATGATTGAGGAGAAGGGCGTGGTCATCACCCCCGGCAGCGGCTTTGGCGAGCCGGGAGAAGGCTTCTTCCGCATCTCCCTCACCGTGCCTACTGAGCGGCTTGAGGAGGCGGCATCACGTATCTCCAGCCTGTAACAGCCTATATCTGCCTCGGTTCCAACCTTGGCGACACCGAAGACAACCTCGCCCGGGCCATTACGCGCCTGGGCGAGATTTCCGGTGTTCGCGTGGACAAGACCTCATCAGTCTTCTTTACCGAGCCGCAGAATGTGAAGGAACAGCCGTGGTTTGCCAATCAGGTTGTGCGCGTGGTATGCGAGCCGGATGTCTCGGCGCATCGCCTGCTTGATGCACTGCTGACTGCGGAAAAGGATCTTGGACGTGAACGCGGCGAGGCGGCAGTCCGCTTTGGCCCGCGCATCATCGACATAGACCTGCTCCTCTACGGCAACGAAGTGCTCATCACTCCCACGCTTGAGGTGCCGCATCCACGTATGAAGGACCGCGCCTTTGTGCTGGTTCCCCTTGCGGAGCTGGCGGGCGATTTGCTCTTTCCGGATGGCGACACGCTGCGCGGCGCCTTGGGGCGCCTTGACTACCGCGTGGATGAGGCCAAAATCTGGCAGGACTAGCGCCGCCGCGCCCCTGCTGCGCGTCTTTTCAACCCCTTTAGCGACAGGCCGTGTTTTGGCCAAGTGGTGCGAACATGCTGAAATTCCTCATCGTCATCGTCTGCGCCTTTCTCCTCTTTAAGCTCATCAAGGGCGACCAGAAAAAGAAGGTCACCAAGGAGCAGAAGGAAAAGGAGACTATGTCCGCCACTGGCGAGACCGTCAAAGACCCCGTCTGCGGCACGTATGTGCCAAGTGACGCCAATATCCGCGTGAAGGATGGCAGCGGCGTTCACTGTTTTTGCAGCTACGAGTGCCGCGACAAGTACCTCAAGCAGATTGAGGCCACTCCGGCCCAGTCCAGCGCCGCCAAAGGCGAAGAGGGCGCGCCCGAGGGCGACTAACGCCGCCACGGCATCCGCGGGGTAGGGCATTGCCTCCCCCCCCATGTCCGATTCTTCCCGTATCCCCCATCGCACCCCGTGCGTGAAGGGGACACATAGCGCGTGCGACGCCGGCGCTGGCGCCAATCGCGGCGACCGCACCGCCC
>NZ_JBUDSW010000316.1:0-3545 GCF_054921475.1 Desulfobaculum sp.
CCACAGGGCGCATCGCCAAAGGGGAATTCCGCTTTGTGGATACGCCAAACACCGGGGACGAAGTGGAAAGCGTTATGCGCGCGTTCAATCATATGGTGGCGGAGTTGAAACAGCGCCAGCGTCACCTTGTGCATGCGCAAAAAATGGCCTCCATCGGCACCCTGACGTCGGGCATTGCGCACCAGCTGAACAATCCGCTCAACAACATCGCCACCTCATGCCACCTGTTGGAAGATGAACTTGGCGGAAAAGCCGGGGAACTTGGCGATAAGATGCTGGCCAATATCCGTCAGGAGGTGCTGCGCGCACGGGACATCGTGAAGGGACTGTTGGAATTCTCGCGCCACAAGGACTTTCATCTGGCCCCGCACAGCGTACGGGAGATGGTTGACCGATCGGTCACCCTTGTCTCCAGCCAGATACCCGCGAATATTGACGTCACAGTGGATGTGCCGGAACCGCTGATGGCCTGCATGGACCCGCAGAAGATGCAGGAAGCGTTCATCAATATGCTCATCAACTCTGCTCAGGCCATGGAGGATCAAGGCGGCTCCATCCGCATCTCCGCCGCTCCCGGCGCAGAGGGCAAAACCGTCTCGCTCACGGTTCATGACACGGGGCGCGGCATTCCCGAGGCGCAGTTGAAACGCGTGTTTGATCCCTTTTTCAGCACCAAGGATGTGGGGCAGGGAACGGGGCTTGGTCTGTACGTTGTCTACGGCATTGTGCAACGGCACGAAGGCTCCATCCACGTGCACAGTGAGGAGGGCCGGGGGACCGACATTCGCGTCGATCTCCCAGCCGCAGAGGGGGATTGTGATGGGAAAACTGTTGGGTAGCAGGCTGTCGTGAGGCGGCTTTGTGCGCCGCGCGTCCTTACCTGCAACTCGTCCTTGGCTCACTTTGGGGCGCGTTGCCCGCGGCGCACTTCTGCGCCGTGCTCCAAGCTTGCTGCGGGGCGTCGCAGTTGCGGGCGAACCGTGCGCGCCGGGGCGCTTCGTCGTTACCGGCAGGACATGCGCGCCCGGGGGCGCGAGGCCGCCTTGCCTTGCCGCGCCGCGCTTTGGGCCTGCATCGCCTTGCGCAGCGCCGGGGAGCGGTGGAAGTTGCGTGGGTTGAAAAAACAGTACCAGTGGTCGAAGCGGGCTGACGTGTCCGAATGCTGGGATCCATTGCCCATCCGCCTGCGCAGGATGCGCCTTGCGCGGAACGCCAGTGTGACCACACACACCACAGCACAGAATTCAATAAACAGGAATTCCGAGTCCATTCCCCACTCCTTGTTGTAATCATATCGGGTGCGGGGCACCCGCCCCTTCCAGTATATTGAATTGAGCAAGGACGGTGCCAAAAGGTGCGTTTTCAACCTTTCCTCGATAACGCCTTGCTTTTAGGGCGGTTCATGCGCATTGGCCGTGGTGCGGCGTGTAACGTTCTGCAACAGTGTTGGTGCTTTTTGTTGCAGAATGCAATAGGCCTCTCGTGCATTGCAATGTGCAACCCTTCCGCGTATGGTCCCCTGATTACAGGACATCCAGAAACGCCTTTGCGTGGGAAGACTGAGTGAAGACACCGCATATCCTTGTCGTGGATGACGATTCCATCGCCCGCGACAATCTGGCCAATATCCTCGGGCGGGAAGGCTTCCAAGCTGCCGCTGCGGAGGATGGCGTTGCCGCCGTTCGCCTGCTCGAAGACCACGATTTCGATCTGGTCATTACCGATTTGCGCATGAAGAACATGGACGGCCTGGGGCTGCTGGCAGCCGCTAAACGCTTGCGCCCGGACTGTGAAGTCATCCTCATGACAGGCTACGCCAGTGTGGATACCGCTGTGGAAGCCATGCGCGCGGGGGCGTACGACTATATCTCCAAGCCCTTCGACATCGCCGAAATGCGGGCGTTGGTGGAAAAGGCCCTCGAAAAGCGCAGCATGCGCAGCGAAATTGCCGAGCTGCGGCGGCGCATTGAGTCGGACAAGGGCATCACCCGCTTTATCGGGCAGGACCCTGCCATCGTCGCCCTCAAGGAAAACATCGCGCAGGTTTCCCAGCGGGATTGCAGCGTGCTCATCAATGGCGAAACCGGCACCGGCAAAGAGCTGGTGGCGCGCATTATCCACGAGCTGTCGCCCCGCGCGGGCAAGCGCTTTATGGCCGTCAACTGCGGCGCGTTTTCGGCGGAACTCATTGATAACGAACTGTTCGGCCACGCCAAGGAGGCCTTTACCGGCGCGGAAAAGGGCAAGCAGGGGCTTTTGGAGGCGGCCCAGGGCGGGGTGATGTTCTTTGATGAAATCGGGGACCTACCGCTCTCCATGCAGGTGAAGCTGCTGCGCGTGCTGCAGGAGCGAAAGATTATCCGCGTGGGCGATACCAAGGAAATCGCGCTGGATATGCGCGTCATCGCGGCCACAAATAAAGATTTGAAGAAGGAGGTCGAACGCGGCGAATTCCGCATGGACCTCTACTACAGGCTCAACGTCATCACGCTTCAACTCCCCTCATTGGCGGAGCGGCGCGGTGATATCCCGCTCCTCATCCGGCATTTCCTTGCCAAGCATTCACCGTCCGGCAGGCCCCTTTTGAAAATCTCCGACGAGGTCATGGAAACGCTGATGGGCTACAGTTTCCCCGGCAATGTCCGCGAACTGGAAAACATCGTTGAGCGCGCTGTGGCCCTGTGCGAGGGGAGCGTCTTTGAAATGCGCCACCTGCCGCCGGATATCGTTGGCGGCGGACTCCTCCAACGGGCCGAACCGCAGGCGTGGATGACCCTTGAGGAAAACGAAAAGCGGTATATCTACTCCGTGCTGGAGGAAGTGGGCGGCAACAAGACCCGCGCCGCAGAAATCCTCGGCATTGACCGCGTCTCCCTGTGGCGCAAGCTCAAGCGCTACGAAGGCGAAGACTAGCCTTCCGCCGGGAGCAGTACCCGGTCCACCACCTCCGGCAGCACCTCTGCCAGCACCAGCTCCACCCGGTCCCGAATCTCTGGCTCAAGCGCCTCAACATCACCTGCATTGCGTGCAGGGAGGATGACCGTGCGGACTCCGGCGCGTTCTGCCGCCACGAGCTTTTCACGGATTCCAGCCACAGGAAGAAGCCGCCCCACAAGGCTTAACTCGCCAGAAAGGGCCACATCGCCGCGCGCGGGCCGTCCCGTGAACAGGGAAATAAGCGCCATGACAATGGGCACCCCCGCCGACGGACCGTCCTTGGACACGGACCCCGCCGGGATATGCACGTGCACATCCATTCCCTGAAATGCTTCCGGCGCGATGCCGAGGCGCTCGTGATTGCTCTGCACGTAGGACAGGGCCAGCCGCGCGGACTCGCGCAACACTTCGCCCAGTGATCCCGTGAGGATAAGTTGTCCCGCGCCCTGCATCCGCGCCGTTTCCACGGAAATGATTTCCCCGCCAAACTCCGTACACACCATGCCTATGGCTACGCCAACGCGTGGCGTACCGTCCGTGACCTCGCGCACGCGGCGCGCCGGACCGAGGATGCCGCGTACCAGAGCTTCGTCCACAGTAAAGGGGCC
>NZ_JBUDSW010000317.1:0-3503 GCF_054921475.1 Desulfobaculum sp.
GTGGTCAATGGAGAGGAAGCCGTTTCGGCGTTTAAGATTGCCCATGATGAGCACCGGCCCTATTCGATCATCATTATGGACATTATGATGCCAGTTCTTGATGGCCTGAGCGCTGTGCGGCAGATTCGGGCCTATGAGGAGGAAAACGGCATCACCGAAGCGGCGCGGGTTATTATGGCCACGGCGCTGTCGGACCCGAAGACCGTTATGCAGTCCTTTGACGACTGCGGGGTCGAGGGCTACATCGTCAAACCCTATGACGGCGATAAGCTGCGTAAGGAACTGGAAAAGCTGGGCCTGATGATCGATTGATGCGCAACGGACCATCCTTCTGGGGGACGATATGAGTGAAAGCGATGAGATGGTCACAGAGTTTTATTCGCAGGTGAACGATGACTTCTATCCCCTCATCATGGAGGGGACGGACCTCTTGGGACAGGGCAAGGTACAGGAAGGCATCGAGGTTCTCGCGCGGCCGCTGCATACCATCAAGGGCGTAACCGGCTTCATGGGCGGGTTTGAGGTTGCGTCCACATTCACCCACAAGGTCGAGAGCTTTTTGAAGAAGCTCCAAAGCGGCGAGCTGGACCACAGCGACGACAATGTCACTGCGGCGCGGCAAGCCGTGACGCACGTCTTTCAGCTGCTGGACCAGATTCGCGAGCTGGGCGAGCCGGACAAGGACGAAATGGACGCCGTGCTCGCGCGCTTGGACGAAGCCGCAGGTGCAGGCGACGCCGGAGCGGGCGAGGATGCGGGCAGCATTGAGATAGAGCCGGGAGACGGCTTTATGCTGGTGCGTGTGGCTATGCCCCGCCTGCATTTGCAGCCCCACCGCGACGCCCTGCGGAAAACGCTGACGCAAATTGAGCAGGGGACCGCTGTGCGGGTGGACCTCTCCGGCGTGCGCTCGGTCAATTCCGCTACCTTTGAGCTGCTGGAGGAGATGGCCGCACGCCTTGACCTGCGCCTGACCGGTATGGGGCCTTCCTGCAAGGGAACCTTTTACGCATGGGGGTTTGATGGGTCGCTCCGCATGGCGTCCGAGGGACAGAGCCGTGATGCACAATGCGCCGAAGCAGGTGGACAAGGCTGATGAAGAGCAGCATTGAACAATGCATCGAAGCGCTGGAAGAGCGCATCCTCATTCTGGAGCAGGGAAAAACCTCGCCAGAGGCCTTGCATGACGCCCTTGCGCGCTTGGGGCTGACACATGTGCGCTACCCCTCGGCCAACGTTGCAACGCTCATGGATATGCTCACCGACGGCATCGCTCCGGTAACGCCGGAGATGGTGACCGCGTTTTTGCAGATTGCCGACGGCCAGCGCCAGCTGTTGTACTCCATGGCAGGCATTGTGGAGGACCGCGCGGACAAAATTCGCGAACTGCGCGAGTCCGGCGAGTATGAGGAGCCACAGGAAGACGGCGAGGATGCCCCTGAAGGCGGCGCCACGGCCAAGGACGCCGCGCCAGACGCCCAAACCGCGGCAGAGGACACCGATGACGCGGCCCGTCAAAGCCCGCCCGCAGACGCTCCGGGCGCGTCAAAGCCCAGCCCCAAAGCCCCTGCGCCCAAGGCGCCGCAAAAAGGCGGCTCCGAAATTTCCTCCATCCGCGTCAATACGGACAAGCTGGATACCCTTATTGACTACATCGGCAAGCTGATGACGCAATACGCCGTCATTGCCCAAAATCCCTCTTTGGACTCGAAAGCCGTTGCCGGAATGAAGGACCTTGAAGTCGTCATCAGCAACATCAAGGACGAGGTGGAGAAAATCCGCCTTGTGCCGCTGAAACAGATTTTTACCCCCATGCACCGCCTTGTGAGCAGTCTGTCCATGAAGATGGGCAAAAAGCTGCGCTTTGAGGTGGTGGGCGACGACCTGCAACTGGACAAGACCATTGTGGAGCACATCAACGAGCCGCTGGTCCATCTGCTGCGCAATGCCGTGGACCACGGTCTGGAGATGCCCGAAGAACGCGCGAAGGCCGGAAAGGAAGAGACCGCGCTCCTGCGTCTGTCGGCCCGGCGGCGGGGGAGCAAGGCGTTTATCATTGTTGAGGACGACGGCCGCGGCATCGACCCGGAAAAAATCCGCAAGAAGGCCGTGGAGCGTGGCTTGCTGTCGGATGAGGAGAAGCTCACCCCCGAGGAAGTGTACCGCTTTATCCTCAAGTCCGGTTTTTCCACGGCGGAGAAAGTCACGGACGTTTCCGGGCGCGGTGTGGGCATGGATGCGGTGGCCCATTCCATCGAAGACCGCCTCGGCGGCGAAATTTCCATCACCAGCGATTTTGGCAGCGGCTCAACCTTTACCCTTGCCATACCTTTGGAGCGCTCCCTGTCCGAGGGCATTGTGGACGCGCTTATCGTGAACCTTGGTACTGAAGTTTTTGTGGTGCCCAGCCAGCCTGTGCTGGAGGTCTACGCCGTGCGTCCGGGCGACATTACCACCATGCCCGGCGGCGACGAGACCGTGGACGTGCGCGGGGAGTTGTATCCGCTCTTTCGGCTGGACAGATATTTCGGTTTGCGCATGACCACGGAGAGCGATGGTGCGGAGCAGGCTGTTGTCATCAAGGTTGGCCGCCGCAGGGCTGCATTCCTCGTGGACGAGGTGTTGCGGCAGCAGCAGGTGGTGGTTGCCAGTTTCACCATCCCGGTCAAGGACATCTACAATGTACCCATCCTCGGCTACGGCATGATTGGCGAGCGCGATGCGCTGGTGCTGGATGTGGAAAGCCTGATGGACCACATGCACGCCTGAGCCTGACGCCCTACGGGGACAAGGGAGGAGACGATGGGATTCTTCAGTAACCTGAGCATCCGGTGGAAGGCGCTGCTGACGGCGCTTTTGGGTCCGTTCCTCATTGCCGCTGTGATGGCCGTCATCCAAATGCGGACCATTGAGGAGGGGACCCACGATGCCCTGCTTGAGAAAAGCCGCGCCATAGTGCTGATGGCCGAGGCGGGGCGCGTGGAGATGGCGCAGAAGATTGAGCATGGTCTTCTGAAGCCCTTTGACGAAATTCCGCGCGAGCACCTGCTGGAGGCTGTTCCGGTTATTACCGCCATCAACATGGCGGCGGGCAATGCCGAGGAGGCGGGCTATGATTTCCGCGTCCCCAAAATCTCCCCGCGTAATCCCAAGAACACCCCAACGGAATTGGAAGAGCGCGTGCTTGCAAAGCTCAAGGCTGAGAATCTTGATGAATACATTCTCGTGCAGGGCGACGCCATACGGTATTTTCGGCCCATTCGTCTGACCAAGGATTGCCTCTATTGCCACGGCGACCCCAAGGGCGCAAAGGATCCGGTGGGCGGCATTAAGGAAGGCTGGCGTGCGGGTGATATTCACGGCGCGTTTGAGATTGTGACGTCCCTTGATGCGGCCAACCGCGAGATTGCGCAGGCCGGGATGAGCGTGGTGACGTGGACTGGGCTGTTCCTTGCCGTTATCGCGGTTGCGGTGTGGTGGGCGTTGCGGTCCGGTGTCATCCG
>NZ_JBUDSW010000318.1:0-3496 GCF_054921475.1 Desulfobaculum sp.
TGGGGTGAGTGATGGGACTTGAACCCACGGCCACTTGGGCCACAACCAAGTGCTCTACCAACTGAGCTACACCCACCGTGTTGCGGAGGCTCTGATAGCCGAGGTCAGCATGACGGTCAAGCAATTTTATTGATTTGCTCAAAAAAAGGCGAAAGCAATTTCATGGAAAAACTCATCATCGAGGGCGGACGCCCACTGGAAGGCCGGATACGAGTCAGCGGTTCCAAGAACGCCGCACTGCCCATTCTTCTGGCCAGCCTGGCCGTTGACGGACCTGTTACATATACCAACGTTCCCAATCTTCGCGATATCAATACCACGCTGCGTCTTCTGGACATTCTGGGATGCGGGACCACATTTGAAAACGGCACCGTTACGGTGACGCCCGGCACCCTCGTGCCCGAAGCGCCCTACGAGCTGGTGAAGACCATGCGCGCCTCCGTGCTGTGCCTTGGCCCCTTGCTGGCGCGCCTGTGCGAGGCCCGCGTGTCCCTGCCCGGCGGCTGCGCCATTGGCTCGCGCCCGGTGGACCTGCACCTTAAGGCGCTGGAAAAGATGGGCGCAACGTTTGATCTGGAGCAGGGCTACATCCACGGCACCTGCGACGGCAGACTGCGCGGCGCACATATTCAGTTCGACTTTCCCACCGTGGGCGGCACCGAAAATCTGCTCATGGCCGCGGCCCTTGCCGAAGGCGAAACCGTCCTCGTCAACGCCGCGCGCGAGCCGGAAGTGGTGGACCTTGCCAACTTCCTGTGCGCCTGCGGGGCCAAGATTACCGGACAGGGCACCAGCATCATCACCATTGAGGGCGTGGAGCGCCTCTCCGGCTGCGAGTACCGCATTATGCCCGACCGCATCGAGGCAGGCACCTACCTCTGCGCCGCCGCCATCACCGACGGCGAGCTTTTGCTTGAGGACTGCCCCATGTTCGAGCTGGAGGCCGTCATTGCCAAGCTGCGCGAGATGGGCGTGTATATTGAGGAGAAGGGCGACGTGGTCGTGGCCCGCCGCAATGGCGGGGGCGTGCACGGCGTGGACGTGGTGACCCTGCCGTTCCCCGGCTTCCCCACGGACATGCAGGCCCAGATTATGGCCCTGATGTGCCTGAGCCAAGGCTCCGGCATGATCAAGGAAACCATCTTCGAGAACCGCTTCATGCACGTGCAGGAGCTGAGCCGCATGGGCGCGCACATCACCCTTGACGGCCGCACGGCCATGGTGCGCGGCGTGGACAGCCTCATCGGCGCGCCGGTGATGGCCTCGGACCTGCGCGCCAGCGCGTCCTTGGTGCTGGCCGGTCTGGCCGCCACAGGCTCCACGGAAGTCCAGCGCATCTACCATCTGGACCGGGGCTACGAGAATATTGAACAAAAGCTGGAGGGCGTCGGCGCGCGCATTACCCGCGCCCGCGACTAAGCCCTTTCGCTGGCCGCCGCCCGCGCGTCGGCAGTAACGCACAGAAAACGCCCCGCCTCGGCAATGCCGAAGCGGGGCGCTTTTTTGTGTGGTGACCGGACGCGCTAGGCGTTTTCCGGATCCAGCACGCGCTCGATGGTTTCCAGCACGTACAGGCCGTCGCGGCCGGTGATGGGCAGCTCGGTGCCATCGCGCAGGGCGCTGAGGAAGGCCTTGAGTTCCAGCGGCACGGGCTCGCGGAACATCACGGGCCACTCGCGCACCATGTAGTTGGCGTCGTAGCCCTCAAACTTGCTGTATTCCTTCACTTCCTGCGTCACGAGGTTGGCGTGGATGTACTTGCTCTTGGTCGCCACGCTGATGCAGCGGGACTTGTAGGGCGTCACCCAGTTGGTGTTGATCTGGGCCAGCACGCCGTTGTCCATCTGGGCGGTGATGAGGGCGGAGTCCTCATGCTTGCCAAGGGAGGACGACGTGACGGCGAAGACCTTTTCGTACTCGGCGCCGGTGATGAAGCGGATGAGGTCAATATCGTGGGAGCCGAGGTCCTTGATGACGCCCACATCCTGAATGCGGGGCGGGTAGGGACCAACGCGCTCGATATTGATGGACACCACGTCCTCGCCTTCAACAAGGCTCTTCACGCGCTGCACGGCCTGATTGAAGCGCTCAATGTGGCCGACCATGAGGGGCAGGTTCTTTTCCTGCGCCTTTTCGATGAGCTGGCGGCCTTCGTCGGCGGAAGCGGCGAGGGGCTTTTCGATAAGCAGGGGGATGTTCTTGTCCATGACCTTGAGGCCGACGGGCAGGTGGTACACCGTGGGCACGCAGACGCTTACGGCGTCCATGGGCTGGGCAAGCAGATCGTCAATGTCGCTGTAGGTGGCAACGCCGAAGCGCTCGCGGACTTCCGCCAGCACGTTTTCGTCCGTGTCCACAACGCCGACGACTTCCACGTCGGCCATTTCGGAGTAGACGCGCAGATGGATTTTGCCCATCCAGCCGAGGCCGATAACGCCTACACGCATGGTTTTGTTACTCATGATAGCATGACTCGCTTTGATAATGCCCACGAAAGGGCGTGAATACGTTGTGCGTCCGTGCCGGGGCGTGGCCCACGAAATGGCCGGGCGTCGTCATTGTCATTGCAGTGCAATTCGCTTATTGGTGCGTTGGCGTTTATCAAATTTTCGGCAGACTGCCAAAGATTGAATTTCTGTAGGAACGATATGGGTACGAAGCGTAACGGCGAGTCGATATGGCTGAGCGCGGGCGAAGTTTCGGGCGATATGCACGGAGCGCTGCTTGTCCGCGCCTTGCGGCAGCGCGCCCCCGGCGTGCGGTGCATGGGCCTTGCTGGCTCCGCCATGGAAGAGGCGGGGTGCGAAAAGGTCTTTGACATCAGCGAGTTGTCGCTGATGGGCGTGACCGAGGTGGTGGCCCACCTGCCGCGCGTGCTGGGGCTGATGCGCCGCATCTACGCCCGCCTTAAGGCCGAGCGGCCACGCGCCGTGGTGTGCATTGACGCGCCGGACTTTAATTTCTTTGTGGTGCGCATGGCGCGGCGGCTGGGCATTCCGGTGTATTATTACATCTGCCCGCAGGTGTGGGCGTGGCGCAAGGGCCGCGTGAACTTTCTGCGCGACAAGGTGGACCGGGTGCTGTGCATCCTGCCTTTTGAAAAGCCCTTCCTTGCCGCCCACGGGCTGGATGCCGACTACGTGGGCCATCCGCTGGTGGACCAGATTCCCTTTGCGGATATTGCGGATGTGGAGCCTGACCCCAATCGCGTACTTATCCTTCCCGGCAGCCGCCGCAAGGAGATTGAGTCCCTGTATCCGGACTTTTTGGAGGCCGCGAAGCGCATGCACCATGTGCGCCCGGAGCTGACCTTTACCGTGGTCCGCGCTCCGGGAGTGGACCGCGCGGCACTTGAGGCCGCGCTGCCTGCCGGGCTTCCGGTGACCATTGAGGAGCCGCAGAATCGCTACGCCGCCATGCGCGGCTGCGGCGCGGTTATTGCCGCGTCGGGCACTGTGGCGCTGGAGACGGCCCTTGTGGGCGTGCCCACGGTCAT
>NZ_JBUDSW010000319.1:0-3481 GCF_054921475.1 Desulfobaculum sp.
AGGACTAGCCGCAAAACAGCACAGCGCCCCGCTCACATGAGCCGGGGCGCTTTTTTCTGGACTAGGGCTCGACGGGCAGGCGGATGATGAAGGTGGCCCCCTGTCCGGGCGTGGACTCCACGGTGAACAGGCCGCCATGGTTGGTGGTGATGATAAAGTAGGACACGGACAGCCCAAGGCCAGTGCCGATGCCCGGCGCTTTGGTGGTGAAGAAGGGTTCAAAGATGCGTTTTTGCGTCTTTTCGTCCAGTCCGGGGCCGTTGTCTGTAATTTCGATGCGGACGCCATCCGTGTCGCGCCGGGTGCGCAGGGTGATGCGTGATGTTGCTGTTATGCCTTGCTCCGACATGGCTTCTGCGGCGTTGCGCAGAACGTTGAGCACCACCTGCTCGATTTCCGTCTGGACCATGGAGACCGGCGGCAGGTCGCTGGCGTAGTCCTTTTCGATGGCGATTTGCTTGAAGTCGTAACTTTTCTTCATGTCGTAGTCGCTGGCGGCCAGCTCCAGCGTGCGGTCCAGCAGGGCATTGACGTCGGTCTTTTCGCGGTGGGATTCGCTCTTGCGGCTAAAGTCCAGCATATTGCGCACAATGCGCGCGGAGCGGGTGGCGGCGTCGCGGATGCCGGATATGTACCCCGTAATGCCGCGCTCTTCCATGTAGGAGCCTACGGCGGCGAGATCTACGCCCAAGGGGTCGGCCACGCGGATGTTGGCGGGCAGGGTGGGGGTCAGGCGGCGCTCCATATTTTGGATGCACTGCATGATGATGCCGAGGGGATTGTTAATTTCGTGCGCCATGCCCGCAGCCAGCCCGCCGACGGACATCATTTTTTCTGTTTGGATCATGATGTTGTCAATGCGCACGCGTTCGGTCACATCGTCCACGCGAACAACGGCCCCGGCGGACTCGCCGCCGCTGAGGGGAAAGACGGTGATGTCCTCGTAGTAGACGTCCTCGCCCACGAGGCGTTTGACCTTGGTTTGGCGTGACGGGGCGCCCTTGTGCAGGGCGCTTTCCAGCATGGGCTGGTATTCGTTCATGCTGGGGAAGATGTCCACAAACTGCTGGCCCTTGGCGGCGTCGGGCGGCACGGCAAGGCGCGACTCCGCCGCGGAGTTCCAGCTTGTCACCGCGCCCGAGGGACTGACGATGACAAGGGCCGAGGGCATGGAGTTGAAGGTGTTGTCCATGATGATGCGCAGGCGCCGGGCCTCGCGCTGGGCCGCAAGGCGCTCCGTCATGTCCAGAATGACGCCGATGATGCCTGCGGGCTGGCCGTCGGTGTGGACCATGGCGCGCGAGATGATAACGTCGCGGTCCGTGCCGTCCGTGCCGGGAAGGTGGGCCTCGTAGGTTTGGGCGCCGCCTTCGCGCAGGAGCTCTTCGTCCTTGCCCTCAAAGACATCGGCGTAGTGCTGGGGGGTAATTTCGGAGATGGCCGAGCCGATGATGTCCTCTTGCTCCATGCCATACAAGCTAGCCAGCGCAGCGTTGCATTTGCGGTAGATGCCGTCCGTCGTCTTGAAATAGATGGGCACGGGCGTGGTATCCAGCAGGGTCTGGATGAAATTCAGCTCGGTTTCCAGTTCGTCTTCGGTCTGTTTGCGCCGCGCGATTTCCTTCTGGAGGCGGATGGTGGTCAGCCCCTGCGAGGACAGCATATTCACCAGCAGGGTGGAAAAGCGCATAATGCTTTCCACCTGCTCTTTGCTGTAAACGGGAACCTCGGCAAGGGCGGCCATGTAGTCCGCCTCATCAAAGCCGAACTCCTGCGCCTGCTTGCGGAAGGCCTCTTCGTCAATGGTTTCAGTGTCGTAGAAAAATTGTCCGACGAAGAGGGAGGCCAGGTGGACGCCGTCGATGATGATGGGGACGGCGACATCCCAGAGTCCATTCTTGCACTTGTAGGCGACGTAGGGTTCGTCGCCAAGGCGTGTTGCAATGTAACTGTCGCTTTCGGTACAGCGCGTGCTTGTTTCCGGATTGGCGCGGTGAAACTGCGTGCAGATGCGCCGCCAGCCCGTTTCCACCAGCACCGTCCCGGCAACGTCCACAATGCCGATGGTAATGCCTGTGGCCGCGGAAAAGGCCTTGGCAAGTTCGCGCAGTTCATCGAGGTTGATGAGCTCGGTTAGGGTATGTTCATGCGTCACTGTGCCCTCGCGTGGTGCCGTCGCGGAGAGGTGTGAGGGATGGGGGCGCAAAGCCGCGGCGGCAACAGGCAGACATCACGTGTTGGGCGGCTTTGAGGGCGTCTGTTTCCCCTCGGGCGCCTTGGAATTGTCCGTAATGGGTTTTTCGTCCTCTGGCAGGTCCTCGGTGTATTTGGCCCGGATGGCGGAGATGACGTCCCATATGTCCAAAAAGCAGTCCACCACGTCGGGGTCAAAGTGCTGGCCCGATTCCTCCTTGATGACGGCGATTATCTTTTCGTCCGGCCACGGCGGTTTGTACGACCGGCGCGAAGACAGTGCGTCGAACACATCGGCAAGGGCGCAGATGCGCGCGGCGATGGGGATATCCTCGCCCTGCATGGGCTTGCCTGTGCTCTTGGCGTGGATGTCCATGCTCTTCACGCTGCCGGGGTAGCCTTTGCCGTTCCATTTTTCATGGTGGCAGAGGGCTATTTCGCCGGACAGGGCGTCCAGCTCCGACGTGGCGTTGTTAAAGAGCTTGGCGCCAAACACGGTGTGAAAGCGCATGGTGGCGAATTCCTCGTCCGTGAGCTTGGCGGGCTTTTTGAGAATTTTGTCCGAGATGCCCACCTTGCCCACGTCGTGGAGCATGGCGGCAATGCGGATAAGGTCCTTGGTCTTTTTGAGTTCTTCTTCGGGGACGCCCTTGCGCTGCGCCCACAGGTGATAGATTTCCGCCGAGTACGCGCCAACACGCTGGACATGGGCGCCGGTTTCCGATGGATCGCGCAGCTCGGCCATTTGCATCATGCGCAGGATAAGCTCGCGCGTCATGATGGCGCGCTCAATGGCCACGGAAGCCGTGGTGGCAAACAGCGGCAGGTACTGCTTCGCTTCATCGGTAAAGGGCACGGACGCCCCGGTGTCGTCCTTGGCGTTAATCACCTGAATGACGCCCACTACCTTGTTTTGCGAGGTCTTGATGGGAATGGTGAGGATGGAGCGCGTGCGGTAGCCGGTTTTCTGGTCAAAGGCGGGGTTGAAGCGCACCGGAGAGTCGCTTGGCATGTCGTAGGCGTCGTCAATGGCAAGCAGTTCGCCGTGCCCGGCAACGTAGCCAACGATGGAGGTATCGTTTATAGGCATAGCGAAGTTGCCATAGACCTCCTTGTTTACCGCGGTGGAAAACAGGGTGTCGTTGTGCACGTAGCTGAAGTGGAGCTTGCCTTCCTTGACCAGATAAATGGTTCCCGCATCCGCCTTGGTCACCTTGCGCACCCGGGTGAGGATGCGGTCAAGGATGGCGTCGAGGTCCTTGAGTTGCGACAGTTCATCGTTGACGCG
>NZ_JBUDSW010000320.1:0-3471 GCF_054921475.1 Desulfobaculum sp.
AGGGTCCCTTGTGCATCCCATACCATGAGTTTCGGAACGCCTTCCACCTCAAAATGCTTCGCAAGGCCCGGCGTGGCGCGATAGATGGGAAAATTGACCTTATTCTCATCCACATACGTCTTGAGGGTATCTTCGTCAAAATCGAGGGAAATGCCGATAAGACGCATCTCGTCGTCCGAGACGCTACGCCGCAGGGTCAAAAAGTCCGGCATCTCGCGAACGCAGGGCGGGCACCACGTGGCCCAAAAGGACAACACCACAACGCGGCCTGTGGAATCATCCACGATATCCTGAAGCGCCTTCGCATCCACGCCGCCCAGATAGCCTGCATTGACGCAGACGGGCGAAAAAAGGGTGAAAAGAACTGCCAAGGCAATCAAACGGTTCCGGAAAAAGTCGACCAGACGGCGCTTTTTTCTTGCGCTGCAAATCACTGCAAACACACGGCAACTCCTTGATCAAAAGCGTGCACACGCTTCGTCGAGAAAAACGGACCCTTGGTGCAATAATCGCGAATATCCGTCCCTGCCAAGGGTTCTATGGTCTTTATTCTCGCGGGTGGTTCCATCAATATGTTGAGGAAAGCATACCACGTCCACCGCCTCTTCGACCACGGCGACGACATATAAACAAAGCGCATTACCCATGACAGAACCACTTGCCACTGATGCCTCTTTTAGGATCCTCCCTACCCCGTTTGCGGGGATTTTTTCGGAGAGGAAGTCGAACACTGTTGGCTTTGGCGCGACCAAAAAGCGCAAGATCAGCAAAACGCTGTGGTTTGTTGAGCGCGACGCCGACGGCAAAACGACCATCCGGCCGGTCAACAAGAACCTAATCCCAACGGGCAGCACCAAGCCCATCTCCCCAGAGACCGTGCTGGAGAAGTATTCTCCGGAGCCGGACCTGTACATGACGCACACGGCCCCGCGCATGCGCCAGCTTGAGCAAACCGTAGACGAAGGGGACGAGCACCGGGAAAAGGGCGAGTTGTATAGCGCGGAATTTCAGTACACCAATGCGCTGGAGATTGACGAGGACCACATCCGCGCCAACTTCGGCATTGGGCTGACGTACCTCGAACGAGGCGAGAACAAAAAGGCGCAGGCAGTGCTGGACAAGCTGGTCACGCTGGATGCGGCCTTTACGGAGCAGCACAAGCACCTGTTCAACGAGTTTGGCATCCGGCTGCGGCGCAACGGCATGTTCAAGGAATGCATCCGCTACTACAAGCGCGCGCAGGAGCTGACGGGCGAGGACGACCACCTGCTCTTCAACATTGCCCGCGCGCACTTTGAGGCGGAGGAATTTGATCAGGCGATGAAGCTCCTCAAGGAAAGCCTGTCCATCAATCCTGAATTGTACGAAGCGCGCATGCTCCGCAAGGCGCTGCATAAGGCCAAGCCGTCGCTCCGGGACGGAGGAGCCATTAAAATTACTGGCATCTAAAGCGCATCACAACAACGAAACGCCACCACGGGAGAACCGGGTGGCGTTTTTTCATGAACGAGAGATGGACGGTGGTGGGGGCTTAGGACTGGGCAACCATGATGCGCCCGGTGTTCACCTCGGGGAGCACCTCGCTTCCGGAAAAGCGGCTGTTTGCGGCGGGGTCGAGGGTCATGGTGGGGTGCATGCCCATGCGGTCGGAGGGGGCGACGCCCATCTGCGTCCGCTGGGCAAAGCCTGCGGCGCGGGCGGCTTCGCGCTGGGCCATCTCGGCCGCGCGCGACTCCTTCAAATTATACAGCGTATAGGGCGGCAACCGGCGAAACATCCGCCGGAAGGCTTGTGCGTGCTGGGAATCGTACAAAATAAGCATATGGGCCTCACGGTGCTGGGGATGGCCGCGCGCCGCCCTGACGATGGCTGCGGCCAGACACTCCTATGATGCCCCCGGCGCGGCGCAAAGTCCACCCCAAGGGCTGACGGTGACCGCTTTCTGGCGTAGGATGGGCCGCGGCCGGACGCTGGTCTGCGCCTGCAGTTTTTTTATGACACATACACCCGTGCCGCAAAAGCGGCGCGCTTGAGGAGAAAGAAGTATGGCCCCCGGCTCCACCCGTTTTACACCCCGCCCGCCCTTTGACCCCGCCCGCTTTTGCGAGCTTGCCGAGGCCCCTGCGCTGAGCGAGGCGGAAACCCAGCGCCTTGCGGCCACGTGGGACCGCTGGACCGAGCGCCTTACGGCGTGCGCGGTGCGCACCGGCGGCGGCACGCGCCTGCTGGCGTGGCTGGACAAAGCGGTGGAGGACGAAATTGATGGTTGCTGGACTGCGGAGCCGCGCGCGTCCTTTTTGCTGCATGTGCTGGCGCTGAACCTGCTGATGGCGGCCACCGCGCAGTTGGTGCCGCAAATTGCGCAGCACGGCTGCGCCCCGGTCCCTGCGCCGGACCATGAGCTGGCGGCGGTTTCGGACCGCTTTGGCCTTGTCTGGACATCGGAAACAACTCTTGAGCGGCGCTACGCGCTGGTCACTCCCATGCCGTGGCAGGGCGGATGCTCCATATGTCTTTTGCAAAACAGTTGCCCCAAGATGCGCACACCATCCGAGAGTGCCTGATATTTCCCACAATCCATACGCCACAGTCTTTGCTAAAGTTTTTTGCACACCCAGCCGATAGAGACTGTAACAGCAACCGGACGGCATGGTCGCGAATGCCATACCCGAAACATGGAGGTTTCGACATGGCCATATCAAGCATCTCAAACGCATCGACCAATGGTTGGGAAGTCCTTTCGGCGGACCGTCAGAAGTCCCTTGCCAATTCCATGAAGGACATCCAAAAGGCAAAGCTGCAGCGCGAAGTGTACGCGGACCCGGGCATGGCCTCACGGCTTATCGCCATTGAAGCGTCGCCCGTGTACAACTCCAAGGGAGAGCTCATCCCCTCGGTTGGGGGCTGATTCCCCCGCACCGCCGCGCTGTCCCTTGCCACGCACCGGAGCTGACATCTGTTCAGGCATGAAAACTGCATTTCATCTACAGCAGGATTCAACACAGAATTCACCGCAGCCACCAGACACCGCCAGAGCCATTTGACACTCCGGTCTCCGGTGCATATTTTAGAGATGGAGCCGCAGGGCACCAGCCCAGGCTCAAGGGAGGGAACATCGTGGATATCAAGGGTATCGGTCCGGGAAGGACTCCCTACGATCAGCTGAAGATCCAGCAAGACCGCGAACGTGAAGAGCTTTCGCCCGATGTCAAAAATTCGTCGGGTGAAGCACGGGACGCCGTCTCCGTCAGCGGAGACGCCCGCCTGCTCTCCACAGCGCGCGAGGTCGCGGCGGAAGCCCCAGACACGCGCGAGGACAAAGTCGCCCGCTTGAAGGAGCAGGTCCAAAACGGCACCTACTCGCCAAACGGCCGCCTTATCGCGGACAAGCTCATTTCCGAGGAACTGGACCTCTGGCAGTAAGCCAGAGCCGACATACTCGCACGCACGGCGGGGCGGCTACCCCAGGGG
>NZ_JBUDSW010000321.1:0-3435 GCF_054921475.1 Desulfobaculum sp.
CATTGACGTGCTGGAGCAGCCCGGCGAGCTGGGGAGCATTGCGCTGTTTGAGGGCAAATGGCTTGCGTGGCCGGGGGATGTGGACGTGGTGGCCTCGCCGTACCCAAGCGCCCGGCGCATCATGTTCACGGGCGACGGTTACCCGCGCCAAACGGATGCGGACATGGCCTTATCCGGCGCGCCGGAGAGCTTCCCCACGCAGACCCTGCGCCTTGGGCTTGAAGAGCCGCCCACGCCACTGAGCGTCCAGCTTCTGGGCGCGGCAGGGGAGGAGATCGCGCGCAGTACCAGCTATGTCTACACCTACGTCAATGAGTGGGGGCAGGAGTCCGCGCCCTCGCCGCCGTCGGCGGTGGTGGATGTGTCGGACGGGCAAAGCGTGCGCCTGACAGGCTTTGCCGCGCCAGCACTCCCCGGCGTCAGCGCGGCCACGTACCGCGTGTACCGCCTTGTCACGGGCGCTGGCGGCGCGGCGGATTATCAGCTTGTGGGCGAGCCGGACGCCGGAATCACCCAGTACGACGACGCCAAGACCGACGACCAGCTTGGCGAGGTGCTGGTTACGGAGGACTGGACGCGTCCGCCGGACGCCCTGCAGGGGCTGCTTCTTGCGCAGAACGGCATCTGCTTTGGCTTTGCCGGGCGGGAGCTTTTTGTGTCCGAAACCGGGATTCCCTACGCCTTTCCCGAGGCGTGGATACTGGAAGCGGACGAAGACATCGTGGGCATCGGCTACTACGGCACCACGGTGGTGGCCTGCACCACGGGGCGGCCGTGGATTGCCACGGGCATTGAGCCTGCGGCCATGGCCTTTGTGCCCCTTTCCTTTGAGCAGGCCTGCGCTTCCAAGCGCAGTGTGGTCAGCGTGCCCGGCGGCGTGCTCTACGCCGGAACCGACGGGCTGGCCTTCATCGGCCCGGAGGGCGGGCGCATCCTGACGCAGGAGACCTACACCTCGGAGCAGTGGCAGGTGCTGGGGCCGCAGGACATCATCGCCTGCGTGTTCGAGGGCGCGTACATGGCCTTTTTTGCAGGCACGGGAACGGGCATCGCTGTGGAGCTTGCCACCGGCGACGTGCGCGAACTGCGCCTGCCGCGCACCGTGCATGGCCTGCACCACGAACCCGCCGAGGCGCTGTACCTGCTCACCTTTGACGGCGCGGATTGGCGGGTGGAGCGCTGGAAGGGCGGTACTGCCACGCTGGAATACCGCTGGCACTCGCACACGGACCGGCAGGAACGCGCGTGGAATCCCACGGCGGCGCAGGTGGTGGGCGCGCAGAGTTCCGCCGAACCGGTGACGTTCCGCCTCTACGGCGACGGGGCATTGCGGCATGAGGCCGCCGTGCCCTCAAACGAGCCCTTCCGCCTGCCTGCCGGCTACGCGGCGCGGGAAGTTGAAGTGGAACTTGAAGGGCTGGCCGAGGTGGACGCCGTGCGCGTGGCCGCCAGCGTGGAGGAACTGCTCCATGGCTGACCGCAAGCTGGCCCTGCCTGCGCTCCCGGCCATTCCGGCCAGCGCCGCGCCAGACGTCCGCGCATGGATGGAGGCCGTGGCCGGAGTGGTGAACACCCTGACCGGCACGCTGCCCAACGCCGAGCGAAACCGCGCGCTCCTTGTGCGCGACCTTGCCACCATTGGCGTTCAGCCGTCGGCCTTTGTGCGCGCCACGGGCGCCATGTTCGACTTTGCGCGCCAAGCCACGGACGACACGGTGCCCAACCCGCCGCGCGACTTTTCCGTGCAGAATCAGATTCTGGTGAACCGCCTTTCATGGACCAACCCCACGGACCCGAACCTGTGGTTTGTGGAGGTCTGGCGCTCCGAGACCACCTCGCGGGATGACGCCGTGCGGGTTGGCATCGCCACTGCGCCCGTGGCCGTATTCCGCGATACGGGCATCTCCACGCAAAAGGACTACTGGTACTGGATCCGCGCCGTGACGTGGAGCGGCAGGTACAGCGTATGGACGCCATCGGACGCGCAGGGCGGCTACGTGGTCCCGGCGTCGTTTCCCGAGACCATCAACAAGGCCCTTGCCACGCTGGCCGACGATACGCGCTACGAGACCGTTCACAAGGTTGTGGCGGATTCCTTCATGGTGCTCCAGCCCGAGGCGGGCGTAGCCGAGCCAAAGGCCGTGTTTGTGGTGGGCGACATTGACGGCGAGCCCAGCGTGGGCATTGCCGGGGATATGTTTGTGGACGGGACCATCGTCTCGCGCATGCTGGAGGCCGGAACCCTCACCGGCGGCGAAATCAGCGCCCTTGCGGCCATACGCCTTGCCGAGGGCGGCTTTCTGCATGTGGGGGCCGGGAATCTGCACCTGACATCAGGCAACGCCGGCAACAACCACGGCAAGATTCTGTGCGGCCCGGACGGAGCCATCAACGAGGACGGCAGCGTCAACGAGGGCTTTGACTTTGCGGTGTTCGACGCCGGGGATCTGTTCTTCTACCGCTGGCGCGACGGGCAGCACCGGCTGTTCAAGTCCGTCAAGAACGTGGAGCACCTCACCGCCGTGCCCAACAACCAATGGGCGGACCTTGGCTATTTCCTTACGGAGCCGCGCGTCATGGTCTCTCCGGCCAACCTGCAGTGCTACGACGGCGCGTACGGCAACCAGAACCAGTTCTTCCACCTTGGGTTTGAGAAGCGCCGCAAGGCCGGGCTGACGGACTTCTGGGAAGTGCGGCCCGTGGCGCAGCTCACGCTGGACCCGGCGGGCGGCAATCAGTCTGTGGGCCTGTCCGGTTCTTCGTCCTCGGATGGCGTCACCTTCTCGTCCGGCACCGCCAGAACGCCCGCCAACTGCGACCAAGTCACCGTGCATGTGCGCCTGAAATCCGTGACGCCAACAGGCACCAGCAATACCTTCTACGCCAAGCGCGTTCAGTGGCGCGTGGTGGTGGACGATAGTCCCCGCGCATGGCGCACCGTCACCATCGGCCCCAGTCTGGATTACGTCAGCGACGCCGCCACCGAGGGACTTACTGCCGGGGAGCACGACATCCGCGTGGACGCGCGCGGCGAGCTTGCGGGCGGCACGTTCACCGTCTCTGAACCCGAAAAGGAATGGACTACGCGCACCGCGCAGGTCAGCCCCGGCCCGGCGCTCAGTCTCAACGGCTCGTCGGCAAATGGCCCCACATCCACCAGCGCGGGCGTGTCCATGCCTTCGGTGAGTACGTCCGGCTGGAACGTCCATTCCGTGGACTACACGTGGACCTTCTCCGGGCAGGTGGACGTGACGCAGGCCACGGTGGACGGCGGCGGCGCCAGCGTCATTGCGGAAGTGCGCCTGTCCGGCGTGGGCCAGTGGTACACCACGTTTGGCGGCGGTTCTACGGCCGTCAGCCGCAATGAAAACGATGGCGCGGGCTCGGTGCTGTCGTCCTCGTCCTTTGAGCTGGCCTTCACCTCGCTCACCAACT
>NZ_JBUDSW010000322.1:0-3433 GCF_054921475.1 Desulfobaculum sp.
AAGTGCAGTTCCTTGCGGTGCTTGAGCTCCTTGCCTGCCGAGGCAAGGTAGGTCAGTTCCACGTCCCACACGGTGCTGGGGAACAGTGTGCCCGGACGCGCCACAACCTCGCCGCGCGTGATGTCCTCCACCTCCAACCCCGCAAGGTTCACGGCGGTGCGGCGGCCAGCCGGGGCCTCCTCCACGCTGTCGCCGTGGGATTGCAGGCTGCGCACCTTGGCGCGCGTTCCGGCGGGGTAGAGTTCCACCTCCTCGCCAATGCGCACAGCGCCGGAGACCAACGTGCCGGTCACCACAGTGCCGTGCCCGCGCAGGGTAAAGACACGGTCGATGGGCAGGCGCAACAGGTCCGAGCGGCGGCGCACGGCAAAGCCCGCGGCCATGTCCTGCACGGCCTGACGCACCTCCTCCAGCCCGTCGCCCGTGTGGGACGACACCGGCAGCACCTGCGCCTCCTCCAGAAAGGTCCCGGCGAGCACGCCGGACAAGTCCTCGCGCACCAGCTCCAGCCAGTCTGCGTCCACCATATCGGCCTTGGTAAGGGCCACCAGCCCGTGCTTGACGCCGAGCAGGGTACAAATTTCCAGATGCTCCCGCGTCTGGGGCATAACGCCCTCATCCGCCGCCACAACCAGCAGGACAAAATCCACGCCCGATGCGCCAGCCACCATGTTTTTGACGAAGCGCTCATGGCCGGGAACATCAATAATGCCGAGTCGTTTTCCGTTTGGCATATCCCAGTGGGCAAAGCCCAGTTCAATGGTAATGCCGCGCTTTTTTTCCTCGGCCAGTCTGTCGCAATCAATGCCGGTGAGGGCCTTCACCAGCGTGGTTTTGCCGTGGTCGATATGTCCGGCTGTGCCCATGATGACAGGCATGGTTCCCTCTCTCCTTCACCGGACGCATCCGGTGGTCTCGCTCGTATATGAAATCGCGCTCTACTGCGTAAGTTGCCTTGGTCTTTCCTTCTATGGCAAAAACGCCGCCCTCTCAACCCGGCAAAGGCGTGGGCGGCGTGTTGACGCATCTGCGGCATTCTGGAATATCAATAGGGAAATCTCTACAAGGAGAGCGAGATGAAACCCATCTTTGAAGGACCGGTCCTCTTCGTGGCGGATATGAAGGCCTCGCGCCCGTTCTATACCGAGGTGCTGGAGCAGGAAGAACTCTTTGCCGTAGAGGACGCCTACACCGCCTACAAAGGCTTCGCCCTGTGGACAGCAAAGGACGCGCTCTCCATGATGCACAAAACCCTGCCCGACGGCACGGACACGCCACAAGGGCGCAATAATCTCGAACTCTACTTCGAAACCCCGGCCCTTGAAGCTGCGCTGGAAAACCTGCGCGAGCACGACGTTGCCCTGCTGAATGACATCCACGAACAGCCATGGGGCCAGCGCGCCTTCCGCATCCTTGACCCTGACGGGCACATCATTGAATTTGCCGAGCCCATGGGTGTTGTGGCCCTGCGCTTCCACAACCAAGGGTACTCGCCGCAGGAAATTGCGGACAAGACCATGACGCCGGTTGATGAGGTCAAACGCCTCATCAACTCCTAACAGCACGCAAAAAGGCCGGGGCACCGTGTGGCGTCCCGGCCATTGTCGCGTGTGTTAGACCGTTTCTCCGTCGTCATGCGCCACGGCTTCGCGCTGGCGGTAGCGCTTTTGCTCCGGCGCAAAGGCGTAGCATCCGGTCAGCGCGCCGTGCTTCACACTGCCGGGATACTCGCGGCAGACCTGCGGTTTCACGTCATGGATGCCGCAGGAGTACCCGCCGTCCGGACGCGTGACCATCCACGGGCACTGCTCCGCTGGAAGCGTGGTTCCCGGGCGCACCCACAGCCTGTCGCGCAGCCATTCGCCATCCTCCAGCACATCGCCGACCCATTCGAGAATGTCTTCCCGCCCCGCCGCCAGCCAGCGGGCGCGGTCCTCCTCCGTGCAGGAACAGCGGTAGTCCAGCGTAAAGCAGCACAGCCCGCATTCATTGCACGCAAAGCGCTCCATGCCGGTTTCCATCCAAATGCCGTCGCCCTCACCATCCGGGCCGGGACCGACTTCCGTCCGTCCCCAGAATACCGAGTGGCACAGCGCCGCAAGCCCCTCCAAGGGCAGCTTGGCGCGCTCCACCGCCTGCCAGATGCACTCCCCAGCCTCATCAGCCGGAATGTAGCGCGGACCAGCAGCGGCATCCACCCGCAGGGCAATGCCGCCACCGTGCTCCACAATACGCGCCGGCCCCCCAAGAAAACGCGGGGCAAGGTCGGCGAACAGCGCCATCTGCGGCGCGTATTGCTCAAAATCGATGCGCATGGCCTCCACGGCCTCATCGCGCGTCAAAAATATCCTTTCCTTGTCACACATAACGCCTCCAGAGACGCTTCTTGCTCCCGCGGCGAGAATTCCTGACACGTACAACAACAGCGAAGCCAACGGGAGAGACTCGGGCGCGACTATAGAACGTATTCTGCAACAAGTGAAGGCATGGACCGGCTTCTGTTTTGCACCGTGGCGGGTTTTGCACAAAAACGCAGGGCGGACGCGAAAACGAGCGCGTTTTGCCGATGCGTTTCCGCAAAACGTTGGCGCGTGATGCACCGCGTTTTTGCAAGGCGTCCACAGCGTTTGCCATCCACCCCATGCCCGAGCGCACAAAAACGGCCCGCCTCAATAGAGACGGGCCGTTTTACGCGGCGCTTTGGCCACACGGTCAGGCGCGGCGCAGGGGAAAAGACTCCAGCACCAGCCGCGCAAAGTAACGCCAGAGTTCTAGGCGCGGCACAAAGTGTCGCCGTGAGCGTAGCCGCAGCATGCCGCGGCTACGCGGCGGCCTTGGCGGCCTGCCACGCCTCAAGGATACGGGCTTCCACATAGGCGACAGCGGCGGCGTCCTCTTCATCAATATTGAAACACCGGGCGTCCTGCCCGGCAAGGCCGCCGGGAGCCCAGTCGCCCCGGTCCTCCGGGTCCGTGACCTGATCATCATAAAAGCACACGGACAGCCAACGGTCCGCCGGGTCATCGTCCACAACGTCCACCATAACAAACAGGTCGCGGTCATGCCCGGGACAGGCCCCGCGCAAAGAATAGGTAATACCCGGGCGGGCCTTGAAGGACAGCTCCGCCTCGCCGCACTGCTCCAGCACCGCCTTCAGGCGGGCAAAAGCGGGCTTTACCGCGTTGGGGTCCTGCGTCCATGCTTCAAGAAAACTGGTGCACTCGGTCATACGCTCCTCCTGTCGAGCTTGGCGATGGTTCATGATGTGGCGGTGCGGAGCGTACCGGGGCGCGCGCCGACTGGCAACATCCCGAGTGCGCTCCATGGATATGCACGCGGCGTATTCCTGCGCGCCGCCCACTGTAGTACCCGCTAGAGCAGTCTTCCGCCGCAGCCCCCGTCAGCCGTTCCCTCTCAGGGTTTTTCAATTTTT